>JAHWIS010000102.1 GCA_019322385.1 Candidatus Woesearchaeota archaeon | reverse complement strand
CAAGAAGTTTGGATTCCATGACGGGCCCGTGGTAGAGATAGATGTTGACAAGGTTGATCTGACAAACCGGATACATGTAGGATATATCTTTGAGAAGATCTACGAGGCGCTGGTCAAGAAAGAGAAAAAGGAGGAGATGAAGAAACAAGAAAAGAAAGAGGTGCCGAATGATGCTGCACGCAGTGTTGTTGTTGAGAGCGAAGTCACAGATGTTTCAGAAGAGCCTTTGTAACCTTGTTGTCAAAACAGATAATGACTTTTTCTATGGATGAATTGTTGAATTCTTTTATGACAGACAGGATTGTGTTGAGCGATGTCATTGGAGTGACTCCATAGGTCTTTCTTGCGCAGAATACTGGCAAGGCAATGCTTTTTGATTTGAGTTTTGCCGCGATATTCAGGGCTTTTCTTAGTGCACGTCTTATGGTGTTTGGTGTTGCAGGCAATCGGTGGGAGGTCTGGATGGAAAGCTTATAGGACATGCACACTGCATGGATCAGGTTGCGCCTGTCTTTCTTTGACCATTCCTTGTCAAGCACTGCGTCACCTCTCCTGAACTTGTTGTACTTGTGTTTTGTGAGAATGCGGAGACCAGAGAGCTGCGCATAGGTCGGGGTCCAGCCATGCTCTACATATACTCTCAGGTAATCATTCTTGATTCTTCTTGGTAGCTTATCCAGTAGTCGCTTGTATTCTTTCTTTTCCTTGGAAGTCATGCCTGGAGAAAGCTCTCGTATGCGGCCAGCGCCGCTAGTGCCTAATAGGAGGAAACCATTTGCAGAATTGATGACTGTATCCACTTTCTTGCCTATTGCAAAGCCAGTGGTGTACTTGATCTGGATCCTGTTTTTTTGCCTCATGATCAATCGCAATCACTTAATCATCTTATGCAGGGCTCGCACGCCTTGGGATGCTCCTTTAGAGAAGATAGGTTCAGGATAGAAGCGGAATGCGTCACCAATACCTCGACTGCACATCATCCAGAATGTGCCTGGCTGCGGCAGGAATATCCCTCCCTCTTCCAGTATCATCTCAGGCAGGCTTGCAGCCCCTCTTGAAAAGAGGTATTCCAGCAGATCGTCGTGTTCTTTGTGCAAATTCCTGCAGTAATTGACGCTATCCAACAAAAGATCATCTATTTCAAAGGTTGTTGCTCCTGCAAACTCCATCCTAGACTCGTCAAACAATCTATTGTGTGAGTTGAATGGCAGGTGCGTAACAAAGTCATAGAACATAACATTCTTCCTGCTGCCTCTGTATCCTGACTGGCTTGTCTTCATCGCCTGGCAGCAGACCGTTCCAAGACCGCCCACCAACTCTTCTGCAAGGGCTGCTTGCATGGGATTCAATATCTTGGGCTCTCTTCTTTGATCATCAATATGATCGCATATCAATGAATATATCTCGCTCAGCAAGGGATGCCGCTCATAGCCAGTGCGAGCCAACCTCTTCTGGCTGTCATTAAACTCCAAAGCATTCTTATCTTTCTGCCCTGGATCCCTATACGCCCTGGGTTCCCATAACAGATTGCCATAGGCAACAGAACCATCAACAGAAACAATTTCTTGAGTGCTTCCTTTTTCTTGAGTGCTTCCTTTTGTTTTTTCCAGCATGTTTACCCTCCGTTTTTGCACAGGTAATAGATGGCTAATATATAAACCTTCAGGTAGAAAGAATATCATGAAACTAATAATACGCCTTCTTTGTCACTTTCCCGTCCCTGAGCCATATTGTCCTATCTGCCTTGCTGCCTAGGGATCTCTCGTGGGTGACCATGACAATTGTCTGCTTGAACTTCCGGTTCAGGTCCCGCAGAAGGTGTATTATCTCAAAGCTCATCTTGCTGTCGAGGTTTGCTGTAGGCTCGTCTGCAAAAATTATCTTAGGATTGTTGATCAAGGCCCTTGCCACCGCAACCCTCTGCTGCTCACCGCCGCTGAGCTCAAAAGGAAGATGATTAAGCCTGTCGCCAAGGCCTACCTGCTTCAGCAGCTTCTTTGCATTCTCCTTCTGATCAGAATTGCCGAGGCTCTTCATCATAGCAGGGAGATAGACATTCTCAAGCGCAGTGAGCTCGCGCACCAGCGCATATTCCTGGAAGACATAACCAAACTCATGCAGGCGGAAATCTGTCCTGCCCTTTGGCGTGAATGACAAGACATTCTTGCCCTCTATCTGGATCTTGCCTGAAGTCGGCTCGTCAAGAAGCCCCAGCAGGTGGAGCAGAGTGGACTTGCCGCTTCCGCTAGCACCCATTATCGCGACAAACTCCCCTCTCTTCACATCAATGTCTACACCGCGCAGTGCAGGGACGTGCACCTTTCCCATGACATATGTCTTTGTCAGCTTTCTTGCAGTTATCATGTTAGCCCCATATGAGTTTCATTATCTTCTTGCGTGTGGTGTTCCAGGACGGCACAACGCCTGAAAAGATTGCAGCGACAATAAGTATGAACAATCCCTTGAATGTTGTGGCCGGGATTATGTTAAGGGTGACCCAGCCGATAGGGAACTTCAAAGGCCTTATCTCGAAATATGGATTTATGAAAAGCATCATTGCGAGGTAACCCAACAAGCACCCGGCAAGCGTGTAGAACATCGCCTGGAAAAGGAATGACTTTATTATCACATTTTCCTTTACCCCTATTGCCTTCAAGACACCTATCTCCCTTCTCTTGTTCACAGTGTTTATGTAGATGACGATGAATATAGTGACAGCAGCGACGAACAGGCTGATGAAACCGAACATGCTCTTCAATATCACGAAGCTCCTTGTCATGCTCAAGGCAATGCCTGCCCTGTCCTTCCACCAGATCACCTTCTCCTTGATGCCTAAAGCGAGAAGGCTTTCCATGAACTCCTTCTCTTTCCCAATTTTGTCAAGCCTTATGACTATCTCAGACGCCTTGCCAGATACACCAAGCACATCCTCCATCTCTTTCTCGCTGATGTATGCCCGCATGTCAGTGACCACATCCATTGTGTTGAATATCCCCTTGACGCGGTAGTCTTTTATGACGCCGTTGTTGAACCGCACAGTTACTGTGTCGCCTGCGCGCACACCTCCCAAAGAGGCCAGTTCAAACTTCGCATCATATCCTCCTGATATCTCATTGCCCAGCAGAATAGAGTCAGTATCGTGCTTGCCGAGGAAGTTTCCCTCTACAATATAGTCCTGCAGCGAAGTCACTGTCACCTCGTCGACAGGATCTATGGAGTATATCTTATACTCGACACTCTCATCATCGTGGAATATAGACGCCCCTATTATGTAATGAGAAGCAATGCCAGTCACTTCAGGAAGTGCCACCACCCTCTTCACCAGCGAATCAGCATCATCAATGAACAGCTCTTCTTCAATAGGATCTATGACCACGTGACCATACTGCAGATCTATAACATTCATCTCAGCCCTTTCTATGACTCCGTCAAGAAGCGAGTAAACAAGTGTGATGTTGATGAAAGCAAGGGTTATTATCAGTACGGTGAATATTATCGCGCCTATGTCCCCTCTCCTGATCGACTTGTAAGCAAGGAATGAAGAGACCTTAAGATTGGCAAGAAATTTTGACATCATTTTTTATGCGCCCTGCGATAAAAGAAATATCCAAGGATGCCAAGGATTATCAAGAGCAGGATAATGACCAGCACAATGGTGACAGACTTCATGCCGACATTCAATGCAAACGCCTCGCTGATCTGATGCTGGCCGAAATCATCAGAATAAGATATGAAGATCTGGTTGTCTGTCTTTCCTGGCCAGAAAGGCCGCAATGTGAAGATTCCTGGCGCGTCATCGTCTTTCTCAAGCCTCCCGATATATGTCTCCTTGTTGCCTCTTATAGGGCTGACAAGAACCGCCTGGACATTCTTTGCATCGCCGCTGCCTACGTTTTCTATCCTAATCTGCAATGTGAATGTCTCGCCGACATCTATGCTCGCAGGGATTGTCTTTATGTTCTGCAGATACACCTCTGCATGGTCTGCAAGCTTCACGCCAAGGTTCTCAACAAAGGTGTGAGAAACACCGTTCTCGTCTAGAAACACAAAACTTATAGGAATGCTGTATGCATCAGGCTCGACATCCTCGCCGACACTGAACTCAAGAGGTATCTTGACGTCCTCATCTGGCTTCAGCTCGTCGACAACATGCAGGCCGCTTCCCAGAGTTATGAACTTATCCGACTGAGGGATTATCTTTATGTTCCGCGCCTTGCCTGTGCCGATGTTGGACAGGACTATCTCTGCAGAGAAAGTATCGCCAGGCTTGATCAGCTCGTCGACGCTTTCGCTCTCAAAGATTATGTCTGGCACGCCCGAGACCCTTATGTTAACCTCTTTCTCGACCTTCAATTTCTGGTCAACAAAGGCAGTGAACTCAATAGGGTATAGACCTGATTTTGCATCAGCATCAACAACAAGATAGTATGAGTTGTCTTTTGAGCAGCCATCGCAGATATCCTTACCTTCATCGAATTCCTGACCTGCTGTCTTGAGAAAGAAAGGGTACTGCACATTCAGCTTCAACTCCACATTCCTGGCTACTGCTCCTCCACTGTTATAGACACGCACCTTGACTGTGACATCCTGTCCAGGCTCTACAGGCTCTGGAGCGACACTTTCAACTATGACCCTTACGTTTGCTGTAGAAACAAACTCAGACAATTGGGCAAGAGCAGGCGCACAACCCAGAATCAACACTATGATAATAATCAGTAGCCTTTTCATGTGATTACCCCTTTTTCAATAATACATATACTTAGTATTTATAAATTTATTTGTAAGAACACACGATGCACAGGAATGATATGAAAAATGGGATAAAAAATACTTAGAAGTAAACAAAAAGATTACAAAAACATCAACCCGTCAGCAAACTGAGCTTATTTCTGCGCTGGCTTGTCCAAGGTTGTGACGCCTTGTTCAATCACTGACTGCAGAGCAAGCAGAGCTTCCCTGTTCATGTTAAGGATGTGCTTCTGTGTCTTCTCAGGCAAGAATGACAATGAAAAGTCGCGTGCATCCACTGCAAGGTTCTCGGTGTATTTCCTGAACTTCTCACCAGTGTCTTTTTTAAGAGTCAACTTTTCCTGCAGTGATTTTGCATAGCCCTCAATGCCTTTCTTGACAGTCTTTTTCTCAGTTGCAGTTGGTTTTTCACCTTTTTCCATAAGATTACACCCCTTTAGGAAGTTACGAGATACTCCAGTATTTAAAAACCTTTCGATACTGATTGGTGACCAATAGTTGCACGGTAAAATACACAAAGATTTATATATCCCTAAACTATTGAGTAGGAAAAAGGGGGTATTTATGGAAAAAAGAAAACCAGCTGGAGTTCTAAAAAGGCTAAAGAGACTTAACGAGATTATTTTCTGCATGAGGAAATACAACCTCACTACATACTTCATAGGGCTGCCTTTCTCAAAAACACCTATGAAAAAGGTAAAGCCCAACAAACAGCCTGTAGAGGTCAGGATAAGGCTCTTGTTTGAGGAGCTGGGCCCTACATTCGTCAAGATGGCTCAGGTGATGAGCACACAGTATGATATCATGCCGCGCGAATTCTGCGAGGAGTTCCAAAAACTGCAGGACCAGGTCCCGCAGTTCTCATCTGAAAAGGTGAAAGAGATCATCGAGGCAGAGCTCCAGGCACCTGTCAGCGAATTGTTTGATGATTTTGAAGAGACACCTGTAGCGTCTGCATCACTGAGCCAGGTGCACAAGGCACGGCTCAAATCAGGAGAGGTGGTTGCTGTCAAGGTGCAGAGACCTGACATAGAGGAAAAAATCAACCTTGACTTTGACCTGCTGCTCTATCTGGGAAAATTCGTGAACCGCAGTGCGAAGATACCTAAGAGCGTGGATGTCATCGGGTTGATCAATGAAGTAAAGGATGCCATACTGAAGGAGCTTGACTTCACAACAGAGCTCAACAATATAACAACAATCTACAACAACCTGAAAGGAGATGATGCTGTCAAGATACCTAAGGCCTACAGCGACTTCACCACATCCAAGGTGCTGGTGATGGAATTCATCGACGGCACAAAGATAACTGACCTTAAGACGATAGAGGAGAAAGGACTGGACAAGAACGAGATCATGACCAATCTCATAAGGAACCTGTATAAACAGATACTTCGGGATGGGTTCTACCATGGCGACCCGCACCCTGCAAATGTCTTTGTGACAGATGAGGGTAAGCTTGCATTCCTTGACTTCGGCGCAGTGGGCATCATGGATGCACAAAACAAGCAGAGCTATATAGACCAATCAAAGACACTGGCTGCAGGCGATTCGCTCGGGTTCATCAAGGTGTATACAGATAACAATGGTTTTGACATGAGCACCTTGGACCTTGAGACGCTGGAGTATGAGATCGACAAGAAGGTCCTCTCGTATTTCAAGCAAGAGATAAAATCAAACGGAGAGTTCTATTTCAAGGTGATCATGCTGATGTTCCAGCACGGAGTCTCGACACCGCACCAGATAGCTGTGCTTTCACGATGCCTGTTATCACTCAGTGCGCTGATACGGATATATGATTTCTCTAATGAAGATACTGCGCGGATCATCATCGAGTCAATAAAAGAGGATGTGCTTTCACGCGAAGGGTTGCCAGACTTAGGCATAATGGATGGTATCAGCGAGATATATTCCGCAGGCATGGGCATGGTATCAAAATCAGTCTCCCTTTTCACAGATGTTATTTCAGGCGTGCACAGCGCACTGACAGCTCCTGGTCCAGAGACTGAAACGCATTCTGAGATCGTTCCAGAGACCAAGGAAGAGCCAAAGCCTACTACAGAACCTGTGCAAGAAACAGTTCCAGAACCTGCTGCTGTCAAGCCTGTCCCAGAGACAGTGATAAGCCCTGCGCTCGAGGCTGCAAATGTCAAGCCTGATCAAGGAGCAATAAAAGGCCCTGCAATAGAGGTTGCTGCACCTTTGATCAGCGCAAAGACAACAAAACCAATGACGCTTGAGCCTATCCCTTCTGGACCTATATCAGAATTCCTGCAGAACAGCCACACTTCACTCAAGAAAACAAAGAAAGTCAGATCATGGAGCAGGTTTTTCAAGAACTCATCAAAGAATTAATTCTTACAAGATCAGGATGCTGATTCAGTTTTTTCAGGCGTCTCTGAAGCGCTGGCCTCTTCTTTATTGCCTGGCCGTTCCAGAGTGTTTACGCCTTCCTCCAGCACCGCTATAATTGCCCGCAGAGCTTCCTTGTTCATGTTGATGACGTGCTGCTGCAGTTTCTCTGGCAAGAAAGACAAAGATAAATCACGCGCATGTACAGCAAAATCCTCTGTATAGTTCTTTACGGTCTGAGCCAACTCAATATTCATCATAACTGCCTTGGTCATGGTCTCTTTTATTTTCGCTGCATAAGAGTCTAGCTCTTCCTTGACCTTATCGATCGGGTCTGAAGTTTCATCAGTCATTAATAGCACCCCTTTGGTGACCAATGGATAGCAGTTGGCATTTAAAAAACTTTCTAATTTGCTGCAGTGTTTTGAGGACAGAATGAACCTGAAATCACTCTTTTATGGCAGCGCCCGGCTTATGCATGTTTAGGCATCTAAAACCCAAAAGCATTTAAAAGGGGAACAAACTTCTAAGGTCTTATAGCCTATAAGTCGGGAAATATTCTTGATTGGCAAGTTTAAGAGGAGAAAAAAAATGAAAGGAAATATAAAGTTTTTTAACGCAGGAAAAGGATTTGGTTTTATCGCAGGAGAAGACGGAAATGAGTATTTTGTACACCTTACTGATCTTGAAGGCGTAAATCCCCATGATCTACAGGAAAATACCGCTGTCGTATTCGAAGTTGCTCAAGGCGATAGAGGTCCAAAAGCCGCACATGTCAAACTAGACCAGGGCGGAGAAGAAGCGCCTGCTGAAGAAGAAGCTCCAGCAGAAGAAGCTCCTGAAGAGGAAGCACCTGCTGAAGAAGAGCCACAAGAAGAAGCACCTTAAGCGGCTTCTACTTTTGGGACTGGTTCAGCAGGATCTTAGTCCCCAGCACACGTGCGT
>JAHWIS010000101.1 GCA_019322385.1 Candidatus Woesearchaeota archaeon | reverse complement strand
CCATGACCATCAGGCGATTCTCAAGGGACCCTTGGACCATATCCCATTTCATCGAGTCCAAGACCATCAGCACGAATGCTGCGGCGCTGATCTGGACAGGGATACAGTACGAGCTTAGCGCCATCATCGCAGGAGGCACAGCGTCTGGTAAGACCTCTACACTTAATGTTCTTGCAAATTTTTTCCCGCCAAACCAGAGAATTATCTCAATTGAAGATACTAGGGAGCTTCAGCTCCCTAAGTTTCTTCATTGGGTGCCTATGTCGACGAGGCTTCCGAATGTGGAAGGCAAGGGTGAGATATCCATGGGAGACCTTCTTGTCAACTCATTGAGGATGAGGCCTGACCGCATACTTGTCGGTGAGGTCCGAAGAAGCAGGGAGGCAGAGACGCTTTTCGAGGCGATCCATACAGGCCATTCATGTTATGCAACATTCCACGCAAACGACGCGAGGGAGACCATCAATAGGTTCACCAACCCGCCTATAGATGTGCCCAAGACATTGATGCCTGCGATATCAATGATAATAATACAGTTCAGGAACAGGAGGACAGGCCTGAGGCGTGCGTTCCAGATAGCTGAGATACTTCCTGACTCATCATATAACCTGCTGATGCAGTATGATCCTAAAAAGGACATGCTGACCCATCGCAACAAGTCGAAATCGCTCTTCAGGACCCTTGAGATGTTCACAGGCAACAGCCCGAGGGAGATAAGCCTTGATATTGCGGAGAAGGAGCTTGTGCTGAAATATCTTGTCAAGCAGGGCGTGAAGAATATCCACGACGTGGGAGCTGTCATGGCTGAGTACTACACAAACAAGGCCAATCTCTTGAAGTATGTCAAGGTAAACAAGCCTTTTTTGAACAAAAGATGATTAGGATAAGGTTTTGAACATGGGAGCGAGGTTTTACAAGAGGATTGCGGGCAAGATTCCAGAGCTAGGCCTTAAGCTGCAGCAGGCAGGCATGCCTGATAGCGAGGAGGAGTTTGTCAAGAAGACCATGTTCTCTTCATTCTACCTCACTACTGGAATAGGTGTTGCTCTTGCGCTTCTCTTATCTAAGGTGGATATAGGGCTTGTCATGCTACTTATAATATTCCCTGTGCTGTTCATCATGATGTTCTTTTATTTCGTGAAGTTCCCTGACGTCAAGATACTGAGGATCCAGCGCGAGATCGACAAGGAGATAGTGTATGCCGGCCGTTATCTGGTCATCGAGCTTGAGTCAGGCATACCTGTATATGACGCGTTCAAGCATGTCGCCAACAATTATCCTGTCATAGGGAAGTATTTCAAGAACATCATAGATGATATCGATATGGGTACTACAGTCGATACTGCATTGAACCGTGCAGTCGAGCTGACCCCGTCAAAGAATTTCAGGAGGGTGCTTTGGCAGATAATAAACTCACTTACAACAGGCGCTGATGTGGCTACCTCGCTCAACTCGGTCATCGAGCAGGTCGTGAGGGAGCAGAGGATCGAGCTTAGCGAGTATGGCAGGAAGCTGAACCCTCTTGCGATGTTCTACATGATCATCGCGGTCATACTGCCTTCCATAGGAATAACCATGTTCGTGATATTTGTCTCGTTCCTGTCGATAAAGCTTACGCTGTCGACACTTCTGATGATCGCAGGCTTCATGGGTTTTGTGCAGTTCCTGTTCTACAGCGTTGTGAAGAGTTCAAGGCCTGCGGGCCAGTTCGAGGATTAAGATGGTAAGACTGAAGAAAGAGGATTTGGTGAAGAAGTCTGATGACAGGCCTAGCAAGTTCTCTTTTTTCAACAGGTTGCAGAGGTCGTTCAGCCAGCGCTCTGAGACAAAGCACAGGAGGAAGGCAGATCTCAAGACGCGGCTGGACAAGGCAGGGTTAAGGTCAAGCCCTTCTTCTGTATCCCGTTTCCTTTTCATAGCATGCATACTTGTGAACATAGCAGTCACTATCTATGCTGTCACCAGGTTCTATGATGCAGTGAAGGAGAGCTATATCTTCCTTGTCGTGCTTATAGTGGTGATCTGGACCCTTGTCTTCGCATTTGTGACATTTGTCCTTTGGGTGCTTTTCTATCTCAGTCTTGACATAGCTATATTCAAGAGGAAGCAGAAGCTCGAGGAGGTGCTTCCTGATTTCCTCCAGCTTGCGAGCAGCAACCTCAGGGCAGGCATGACCATTGACCAGGCATTGTGGTTCTCTATAAGGCCGAGGTTCGGCGTGCTGGCAAAGGAGATAGAAGAGGTTGCCAAGAGGACCTTTGCAGGAGAGTCCCTTGACACCGCTCTGACGCATCTCGTGAAGAAATACGACTCAAAGATGCTTGAGAGGTCGATGAACCTTCTGATAGAAGGGCTTCGTGCCGGCGGTGAGATCGGCGATCTGCTCAACAAGATAGCCTCAAACATACAGGAGACCAACATTATGAAGAAGGAGATGGCTGCAAACGTCACGACATATGTCATCTTCATATCATTCGCGACTGTCTTTGCTGCGCCGTTCCTCTTCGGCATGGCCTACCAGCTGATCACAGTCATCCGGGAGGTCTTCTCAAGGATAGACATAAGCCCTGCTGCGACAAGCGGTTTTCCTATCTCGGTATCCGAGGGTGTGATCGACATTGCTGATTTCAGGACATTCGCGGTTGTCTCTCTTATCATAACATCCCTTTTCTCCGCTATCATAGTGTCTACAATAAAGAAAGGGAATATCAAGGCAGGTATCAAGTATATCCCTGCATTCATGGCGAGCGCTTTGCTGCTGTTCTTCATTGTCGTTAAGGTGTTCAGCTTTGTTGTTGAGGGGTTTTTCTAAGATGAAAAGAAAGTTGTTTTTCGGAAAGCGGTCCCAGGCAGCCATGGAGTTTTTGATGACCTATGGCTGGGCAATCCTTGTCGTGCTTGCAGCTATAGTATCTCTTGCTTACTTCGGTGTGTTGAATCCTGCAAAGTTCTTCCCTGAGTCCTGCGCCCTGCCTTCGACCACAGGAATGGCATGCATTGATTTCAAGGTGCTTCCTGACTCTGCGCATCTGCTGATACTGAACAGCGGCGGTAGGGATTATATGATCAACAATGTGACCATTGGTACTTGCTCTGGTGATTTCAGCCTTGACTTTCCTGATGGCATGTCGCACTTGTTTGACATAACAGGATGCTCATTCGGCGCTGTTGGACAGAAGATGAAAGAGAATGTGTTGATTTCTTATTCCGACACCTTTTCAGGCTTTACAAAGACAACTTCTGGTTCTGTATCTGCCACTATCTCGTAGGCAGCCTATATGGCCTGTTCTCATCATTTCCAGTGAAAAATACGTAACATTTATATACCCTAAACCCCAATGCCCTTTTAATAACGCTTTTTAAGGCGTTTATGCTTAAGTATTGAGGAAAAGAGGTGATTAAGCGTGTTT
>JAHWIS010000100.1 GCA_019322385.1 Candidatus Woesearchaeota archaeon | reverse complement strand
GAGTAAAAAGATTTTATTTTTTTATTATTTTTTCTTTTTTTCTCTTCGCCTTATTGTATCTCCTGATACGATTGCTTTGTCGTAGCGTGCTTTGCAGGCTCAGGTCTCTGCGGGTGGTATATCAACTCGATATCCACAATCGCATCCCTGCACTCAGGGTTCTTGACAAGCTGTTGCTTATGGCCAAAATAATCCATCCTGCTGCCGTGCGCAGTCCCTAACTGGATGTTGTGAAGATAGATGTTGGCTACCTGGTTTTTCTTGCGCAGGTTCTTCTTCGGCTTTACCTGGATCTTTTCAATCTTATTGAGAGCATCAATCTGCTCTTGACTTAGTGCGTCAGGTGCAAATCCTAGCGCAATAAGTATCGGTTCTATCAATATATCAAACATTTCTCAACACCTCACTATTGTTATTATTTTCTTTTTGCATAAAAACGTGTCTGAGGTATGATTCAATCATGTTCGCCTCATCGCAATTCTTCTTGAACATGGTCTTGAATTCATCGCCTCCAATTAGTCCATAGTAAACATCCTTGTAGCTGACATGCATCTTGTGCGGTTCTTGGCTGGGATGGATTTCACAAAATTCAGTCATTATTCGTATCCCCTTTATATCATTAAGAGCATTGATTCTATAAACTTGTTCTGAGGTCAATGGTATGGTGCTACCTCCCAACAAAAACTCCAAAATGCCCAAACCAACACCCCAATTCAGAACTTGGACCTGATCTTGAACTTCTTGCCGCCTGCAATGGCTTCAATCTTTGCACCCTTCTTGCCGTGCTTTGTTGCCCATGCTTTTGCAGATGCCTCTGACTTGAATGCCTTTGGCCTGGCAGGGGCCTTTTCGCCTCTCTTCGGCCTCTTCTTGTACTGCCTCTTTGTGTAGTATCTTGAACTCATGTTTTTTTGGAAAAACAGGGTGTATTTAAACTTTCTGGATTGAACGTATTTGTATACTAGTATTGTTTTATTAACAACTAGTACGAATAGTATATTGTGTGCTTAGAGCTGACCTAAATAAGAATAATAAAAGAATTACTCTTCCTCGTTGTTGTCATCAACTGCGTCGTCTATGTCGCCGCCCCAGCTGTCATCATCCCATGATCCGTCATCTGGCATCATGATCACCTCCTAAAAGGAAAATGATTAGTACTTTGCAGCGAGCTTGACATCGCTTGCTTTTACAGTGACCCTGCCTGAGTGCACTGCAAGCTTGACTGCCCTTTCTGCAATCTCAGCAGCAATGTCCTCGATGACATCCTTCAATGCAGCCTTTGCCTTGTCTGAGGCCCGCTCTGCACCGCAGCCCTTCAATATCTTTTCCATGGCTGCCAATGGAAGCAATTTTTGTGTTGCCATTTCATTCCCCCCAAATTTATTGGTTTTAAACAAATAAGCGCTTATTGTTTTTATTGTTTTCGGTTTTTAGGGCTGATTCTGGGCTGGAAGGGTGCTGGGGGGAGAATTAATGGGTTAAATCTTGTTAGGGGTTTTCTGAGGCAGAGTGAAAGGATTACAAGCAAAACCTTTAAAAAGCACAGTTCTCTAGAGACCCTCATATGAAAAAAGAGGTGGAGACGCTTCTGGATTTTGGTAGCGGTAGATGTAGTTCTGAAATAGTTGGAATTAGGGTAAGCTAGATGGACGAATCAATCAGGAGACTGCTGGGGATAAGGAAAAAGACATCTTTCCTTTACGATATCTGGTATGCTGTGAGGAAGATACTCACAGCCCGACTGCTCATCGTGCTGTTCCTTGCAGCGTTGTTTGCTACTGCAATCGTGCTGTTCGCGCGTGTCGAGGTAGTGCAGAGACCTGAGGTCATGCAAGAGCTGGAGATGACGGGGACCAGCCCATACTTTTTCTCGATGTACTGGCTTGTGACTACCATAACTACAGTAGGGTATGGAGATGTAGTTCCTATAACGATGCCAGGCAAACTGCTAGCGCTGCTCATGATGATCCTTGGTGTTGTGTCACTGAGCTTGATCATCTCGCAGGTGACAAGCAAAGTGGTTGCGCTGAACCTGGGCAGCATGTTCGGGGTCGCGAAGGCAAAGAAGAAGATCGACAGCATACTCTGCGGATGGAACCCAATATCACAGGCAGCATACGAAGAGCTGAAACGGCCCGGAGTCGAGGTTGTCGTCATAGACAAGGAGAACAGGCCGGAGCTGGCGAAATCACGGGACATACATTTCATTGCAGGAGACCCGACAAACCCTGACATACTGGAGCGGGCGAACATAACAAATGCAAAGAGCATAGTGCTTGCGATGGAGCAGGACTCAGAAGTGCTTCTCGCAATCCACGTCATACGCGAACTTAATCCATGGATAAACATCGTGGCAAAGATAAACAACCACGAGCATATCAAGATAGCAGAGTCTGCAGGAGCAGACCAGGTGGTGTCGCCTCCGTCGATAGGGGGAAGGCTTCTGTCAATGGTGGCAGATGAGCCGTCTGTAGTGGAATGGGTCATCAAGGCGACATCAGCAGAGAAAGGCACGCAGCTGGTAGAGTTAAATGTCGCAAAAGACTCGCCATTCGTCGACAAGACAGTTGGCGAAGTGAGGAAACAGCTCGGCGACAAGGCAAAGATCATAGGGGTCGACACAGCAGAAGGACTGGAGAAGATACCTGGCGACGACCTTTTGATAGAGACAGGAAGCAAACTCATCATGCTCATAGACACGAAAAAGTTCAAGCTATAAAATGGAAAAGGCACCTCTATACGGGATAATTGCAGGGATTCTCCTTGTTGCAGGTCTCCTGATGGGATTCAACGGCAGCACTGCCTGGACAAACACGATAATGATGATATCTCTGCTGGCATTCCTGTTCAAGTTCGGTGTCGCACTCTGGATATACCTGAGGAACCCTTCAGCAAAGGTCAACCGATCATTCGCGATAGTATTCACAGGCCAGGCAATATGGGACTTGGGAAAATTCTTCATGTGGATGACACGCGACGAGACTGCTGCGTTCATCTGGGCAAGGATATCCTACACAGGATACATCATATCTGTATTCTTCCTGCTGGCATTCGTATGGGCATACCTGAAGAAGAAGAATTACTTCACCTCTGTGCCTGGCAGGGTCGTGCTCTATACACCGATGATATTCCTCCTGCTTGCTACATGGTTCAGCGGAGGGATCATAGAGAACCTCATACCTCCAGAAGAGATGTCATACGGATTCGGCATCGAGCTGTGGGATTATGATTACGGCATCCTTTATGACTATTTCTTCCTGTGGTTCCAGGCATTGCCGTTCCTGTACGCATTCGTCATGTTCGTATACAAATATTTCCATGTCAAGAACAAACAGAAGAAGAAACAGCTGATGTATCTTGTCGTGGGCTCTGCATTCCCTATAGCGATAGGGATACCGACAGGGGTGATACTGCCTGCTATGGGCATCATGCTCCCGCCGCACAACAACATCCTCTCGCTCATAATGTCCGCGTTCATAGCAGTGGGCATAATAAAGTACAAGTTCCTTGCAATCCAGCCGGTAGGCGAGAAGATAGTCGAAGGGAGAAAGCTCGACAAGAAGCTTGCAGAAAAATACAAGTTCGACTTCGGGCAGGGCTATTTCATAAAGCACGAGAAGTCAAGCGAGATAGCGCACAAGGTCCTGCTGACGCACCTTTACCAGAAGAGGTACGGCCTAATCATAACTGCGCACAATCCCTCAAAGATACGGCATGAATACGGCATCGAGACCACACCGATAGTGTGGGTGACAGACACAGAGACAGAGCATCTTGCAGTAGACCCTATAGATATAGAGCAGCTCTATGAGACGATACACAGGTTTGTCGATGAGGTGCCTAATGCGATCGTGCTTATCGACGGGCTTGATTACCTCCTGGTACACAACAACTTTGCGAAGATGCTGCATTTTGTCAGGCAGGTCAAGAGGACAATCGTCAGGGGAGATGACTGCCTCGTCGTCACGAAAGGGGCGCTTTCTCTCGAACCAAAGCAGGAGAAGCTTCTCGAGGCACAGTTAAATGTCCTTCCTGCGCCTCCAAAAGCAAAGGCTGCTGCAAAAGAAAGGGCGCGGAGAAGGAGGAAGACAAACTATATCATCATCGGCCACAACCCGCTGGCGCAATCTATCATAAGCGAGCTCGAAGACAGGTGCATAGTCCCTACTGTCATCGAGAAGAAAGATATCCTGGTGCATTATCCTAGGAAGGCGGTTAGCATCATCAAAGGCGATCCGCTCAGCAGGAAGGTGCTTGAGCATGCAGGCGTGACAAGGCCGAGCACAGTAGTGCTGATAACCCTTGAGGATGACTCTGATGTCATATTGTGCATAAACAAGATAAGGCAGCTTTCAGATGCTGTGAAGATAATAACGAACATCCATAACCCTAATTTCGTGCCTATCGCGATGAAGGCAGGTGCAGACAATGTCATACCCTCTTCAGCGATCGGAGGAAGGCTGATATCTCTCGCACTGGGCTCTCCCGACATCGTCAGGTGGGTGATGGATGCTACGACCTATGCTGAAAAGGAGCTGGAGCTCATAGAGTTCAATGTCGAGAAGAGATCATCATTCGACGGCAGGAAGATAGGTGACATAGACGAGATGCTCGGCAGGAAAGGGAACATAATCGCTGTGCGCACTGTCGATGGGCTGAAACAGATACCTGATGACGAGTATAAGCTGAAGCCAGGCGACAAGCTCATACTTGAAGTGAATCTTGTAACTCTTCCAAGGGGGAAGGACATTGCAGAGAAGATGAAGAAGGTTATTTCGGGTAGGAAGGCTGGGAAGAAAAAAAGATGATCATTTCAATGTAGGCTTTTTCTTGATCATAAGCACTGATAATATATAGAAGACAAGGATCATTATCGCCATTGTTATGAGTTTCTGCATGTCAAGGCCTGTGTGGTAGATGGTGAGGTTCTCTAAGAGTCCTATGTGCATTGTAAGAGGTAGGTATTGGGATATCGCCCTCATCAGCTGGCTCATCAGCTCAGGTGCAGAGAATGCCCCGCTGAGGAACATCAATGGGAAACCGATGACAAGGCAGGTGAGGAGTGAAGTGTTCTCTGACTTGGAGACAGAACCTATGAGGATCCCTATAGAGATATAGACTAGCGACGCTATTATGAAGACAAGGAACAGGTTGAGGCTGATGGTTATCGGGACCCGGAACAGGAACGCGGCGATTATCATTGAGATGACAGCCAGAAGGCTGAGCAGGAGGAGGTATAGCATCTTCTCGAAGACATAGAAGAACATCGAGATAGGGCTTAGGAATATCCTTGCCATTGTTCCTCCTCTTCTTTCGTTGACTATGAGTGAGGATGAGATGAACAGGATTATGAAAAGCAGGATTATAGAGATGAGCGCAGGAAGCTTGTAGAATATCTGCAGCTTGTCCTTGAACACGGGCATGGCGTCTACCTTGACAGGCCTTAGGATGGTTGAAGGATCTTTTTCTGTGTATGAGTCAAGCACTTCTATTGTCTGGTTCAGCTCTCTTGTGACGCGCACTATGTCTGTGAGGAACTGATTGAGCGACTGCTCAAGCTCGTCGATGGACCTGGTCATGTTCTCGGTCTTTTCTTCTAGGAACAAAAGGTCTTTCCTTAGGTTGTCTATGTTCTGCTTCAGCTCAGCATTCTGCTCAGAGCTCGAGCTTATGAGCGCTGCGAGGTTCTCGAGCTGCTGGTTCAAGGCAGCAGAGCGGTTGTTGAGCTCCTGGATCTTGTTGTTTATGTCGTCGCGGTAGAAAGAAAGGTTTGTCACGTCAGACTCAAGGGAATCGACAAATTCGTCTGTGTGATCGAGGATTGTGCAGATCGGGTTCTCTGTTGTTATAGGGAGGAGTTTTGTCGCGTTGCAGAACTCTTTTCTCCAGAAATCAGACTCGATGCGGTACTCTTTTATCGCGATCGATGCGTTTGGTGTGTATGTGAACTGCGGGATGTTCGGTATTGCTGGAGCAGTCAATGCATAGCTGTTGTTTATTTCGTTGAGCTGGATCTCAAGCAGGTTCAGGAAGCTTATCAGTTCAGAGACAGTCTGCTGGCTTGAATCGAAATCAACAGATTCGATGTCAGTCCGGATGCTGTCAAGCCTGTTCTTGAGGTCCTCTGCAACAGGCGCTGCCCTTTCGAGGTTTTCGACGAGGAAACGCAGGTTGTTGTTCAATTCTCTCAGGTTCTTCCATGCATCAAGTATGAATTCTGTGCCTATCCTTTCATTCAGGTCTGAGACATATGCCTTGACTGCGTTCGAGGTGACCAATGCAGTGGTTGCCTTTGAGTTGTCGATGAATAATTTGAGCTCAGTACCTCTTCACTCTTTGATGTCCTGCTCAAAACCTTTTGGTATGACTACTGCACCTTTTAATTCTCCTTTTGAGACCATGTCTGCGACGCGGGATTCACAATTCCTTGCAGTGAACCTTGATGTCTCGAAAATCTCTGACTCGAGATTGAATTCTGAATCGTCAAGGTCACAAATCCCCAGACTTACGCCTCGTATGTTCTCAGCGACGTCAGAAAAATAATAGATGTTTATGAGTATGGATAAGATGAGGAATGGAGTGAGGACTACAAGGATCAGGCTCTTCTTGTCCCTAAGGAAAAGCCTGATGTCATTCAACATCATGGTGTCCAGTTTCTGGAACGGAAGCCTAACGCTTCTCCACAAGTTTCTTGAAGGCATTTTCAATGTTCTTTTCTTTGTATTTTGATTTCAGTTTCTTTGGAGTGTCCTGGAAGATGACTTTGCCGGCGTCTAATACGACAAGGCGGTCAGCAAGATTCTCTGTCTCGAGCAGGTTGTGCGTGACTAACAGGATTGTTGTGCCTTTCTTTTTCACTTCATTTACCACTTCCCACAATGTGACTCTGGACATCGGGTCGACTCCTGCCTCTGGCTCATCAAGTATGAGTATCTTTGGCTTGTGCATCATCGCAATAGCCATGTTGAGACGGCGCTTCATGCCTCCAGAAAGGTCTTTTGCAAGCGTGTTCTTCTTGTGATGCAGTTTGAGAAGTTTCAGAAGCTCAATGGCTCGCACTCTTGCTTCGCTTACTATGACGTTGTTGAGGTTTCCAAAGTAGATCAGGTTCTCGTATAGTGTAAGGTTGCCATAGAAGCTGTCTTCCTGCGGTGCCCAGCCAATGACCCTTGATCGGAAGCGCTGGCTTATCGGATGCCCGTTGTATTTTATCTTTCCAGAACTCTCTTTCATGAAGCCGACTATTATCTTTATGCTCACGGTCTTGCCGCTGCCATTAGTTCCAAGGAGTGAGACAAGCTCTCCTTCCTTAAGCCTGAAAGAAATGCTTTGTAGTGCTGTGAATTCGCCGAACTTCTTTGTTATCCTGTTTACTTCAAGCATATTTAAAGAGAAGGAAGCCATGTTTTTAAAGATATCTAAAGATTTATATTGAAATGCGGAGTGATTTTTTTGTATGGTGTTGACAGGTGAAGAGGCAAAGGATTTATTGGATTTGGACAAAAGGATCCAAAGGAATTTCAATCCAAAAGACAACAATATAGTGGATTATGACAGGGTGCACAGGACAAAGCTGTCGTCAACGCCCTGGATTCACCCGATGATCGGCAGATACTCTATGACATTCTATCGCATCCAAAAGGTTGATCTTAGGATTGAGGGTGCAGATAACATACCTAAGGATGAGACAGTTATATTTGCGATGAACCACACTGACAGGTTCAACTATGTTCCTTTTCAGTGCCATCTTTGGATGAATCGCAAGTCACTTGACCATCCATTTGTTACAATATGGGTAAAGGCAGAATACTATGCGAACAATTTTCTGGGAAAGGTGCTGGACATATGCAATTGCATACCTGTGCCTTCAAAGGCGTACCTGACAAAGAGATTCTTCAAGGCAAGGTGGGGCAGGAAACCTAAGCCTGAGGAGTATAGGGTCATACGCGATTTTGTGAATGGCCAGATGTCCCTTGATGAGGCATTGGCTCAGGAACCTAGTTCAGAAGCCAAGTACATGTTTGGCTTTAGAAGGGAAATACATGATTATCACCCTTATATCATGAGAAGGGTTACAGAGATAAGTGCAAACGCACTTGAAAATGTAGGGCTCAGCCTCATAATATTTCCTGAAGGAACAAGGTCAAGCAGCCTGGGAAAAGGAAGGACAGGGCTGGTGCAGCTCGCATACCAGACAGGCAAGAAGATAATTCCTGTAGGGTGCAATGGCTCTGATAAGGTGCATGTCGGAAACCTGCCTATAGCTAGGAGGGGTAGCAATATGGTGTACAGGGTCGGAGAGCCGATAGATCCTAATGGCAGGCTCAGCGAGTTCAAGGATGATCACGAGGCTGCTACAGAAGTCGTGATGTCTGAGATAGAAAACCTTCTTGATGAAGAATACAGGCGTAGACCTGCACCTCCAAATTAATCATAATGTTTATATATTCTGCATGCTTATGATGTTGTAGAATGAGAAATGCCAATCCATTGATTCTTTTTGTGTTGATTCTTGTATCTCTTTTTCTTGCAGGATGCGCGTGTGAGAAGATGCCTTTGGACGATGATGTTTCGCCAGTCATTGATGGAGAGGTAGATGAGCAGGAGCAGGTAGAAGCTGCAGAGGAGATGGAAGAAGAGGATGAAGAGGATGCAACTGTGCAGGAAGAGAAGCAGCTCGCGCTTGGCTCTACTGACATCAAAGAGGAAGAGGCGACAATAGTATCTGATGTTATCTGTGATTTTGAAGAGGAAAATCCTAAGAAATTTTCTTTCAAGGTGTTGAATAATGAGCAGAAAGAGTGGGTGTTCAGGTCAGTGTCTTACAGCGACAGGGAAAAGTATGACCATCCTATTGTCGTGCTGAATGCATTGCAGGTGACTGACGCGCAGATGATCAGCGCATGCGGCAAGAAAAGCATCTCGCCAGGCCAGACTGCAGTGTGCGACTTTGATCTTGTGAATGATGTGCGGGTCAGCAGGTTCTTGCGCACAGGGCTGACTCCGCTCGGCAGCGAGAACAAGAATACTCTTTCTTTTAAGACAGTAGAACACGCGATAGAAATCAAGTTCTTGTGCGAGTGATGTTATCTCAGTTCTTACATCTTCTTAAGCCTTCGGATGCGTTCGTTTATGTCAGGATGTGTCGCGAAAGCGCGCGACATGATGCTCTTTGTCTTTCTGAATGGTGTTGAGATGAAAAGATGGGCTGTTGCCTTGTTTGCCTTGTCTACGAGAGGGTCTGGGTCCTGCCTGATCTTAGTGAGTGCTGAGGCAAGCCCTGGCGGATATCTTGTGAGCATGGCTCCGTTTGCATCTGCAAGGAACTCTCTTTTCCTTGAGATGGCGAGTTTGATCAGTTGAGCTACGATAGGCGCGAGGATCGCTAGGATCACAGCGACAGCTATCAGGATAATCCCTATATTGCCGCCTCCTCCACTGCTCCTGTCCCTTGATCTTCCATGGCCTCCCCAAAGGAATGAGCGGAACATGAAATCAGAGATAAGGGTGACGACACCGACCATGACAGCAGCAAGCATCATCATGCGGATGTCAAGGTTCTTTACATGCGACATCTCATGCGCTATGACTCCTTCCAATTCCTGGCGGTTCATGACTTTCAAGAGGCCTGTGGTGACTGTGACTGCTGCGTGCTTTGGGTCGCGGCCAGTCGCGAATGCATTGAGAGCAGTGTCGTCGATGACATAGCATTTCGGCTTTGGGACACCTGCTGCAAGAGCAAGGCCTTCTACTGTATGGTATAAGTGAGGGAACTCTTTTTTTGTGACAGGCCTTGCGCCAGACATCTTCAGTATCATCTTGGCGCCGGAATAATATGCTATGAGGCCGTAGACAATTGCTATTGTCGCAGCTATTGCAGTGCCGAAGATGGGAGAGCCGAAATAGAAACCAAAGGCTACGCCTAATGCGCTGATAAGTATTATGAAAAAAAAGAACAAGAACCAGGACTTTCGCTTATTGCTCCTGACCTGGTCATAGATATTGAGCTTTGCCATTTCAGTCGAACTTTACCTTGACGACCTTCTTGGCCTCTGCAGGAGCCTCAAAGGATTCCTTTGCCTTGAATTTCAGCATGTTCGCCACGACATTGTTCGGGAACACCTGTATCTTGGTGTTGAACTGCATCACCATGTCGTTGTAATGCTGCCTTGAGTATGCAATCTTGTTCTCAGTCCCGCTGAGCTCTTCCTGCAGCTGCATGAAGTTCTCATTCGCTTTCAGTTGCGGATAGTTCTCAGAGACTGCGAACAGAGATTTCAAGGTGTCGCTCAGCATGTTTGATGCTTCTGCCTTCTTCTTCATACCTCTTGCATTGAGGAATTCTGTCCTTGCCTTGGTGACTTCGGTGAGAACCTTTTTCTCATGCTTTGCATAGCCCTTGACAGTCTCGATCAGGTTCGGGATGAGATCTGCCCTTCGCTTGAGCTGCACATCTATCTGCGCCCAGGAATTCTTCACCTGGTTGTTCAGCCTGATCACACTGTTGTACAATAAGATTATGAACAGTATCAGGACAACAACCACAACAATAAGAATAATCAATCCAGTTGCCATATAAACACCCCCACAGTATAATATGCTTTATTTATAGAGGTTTATTTATAAAGGTTGTGGTCAGAACGCACGCAGGGTTCTCTGGGTCCATCCGTCCACCTTTATGAAAGGGTCTGCGCGCTTGAGTATAGTTCCCATCTCATGGAGATGCCTTCTTTTGAGTGTTGGGAAGCCTTTTCTTGATGCGACTATGCGTTTTGCAGTCTTCAATCCTATGCCCGGGACCTTGATGAGCTCGTTGTATCCTGCTTCCTTCACATCAACAGGCTTGTCAAGGAACAGCTTTGCATGGGTGATCTTCGGATCCTGGTTAGGGAGCATGTCATTGTCATTGATCAGTTCTTTGAGTTCCTTGAAATCATATTTGTATTTGCGGAAGAGCCAGTCGACATTGTAGAGCCTGTGGGATCTCCATTTTGGTGCTGGAGATTTGTCTTTGAACGGCGTGTTGTGTAATGGGTTGAAAGGGCTGTAGTACATCCTGTAGAGGTCCATGTTCTCATACTCCCATCTCATCATCTTCAGCACTTCCCAGTCTGTCTCGCCTGCAGCGCCTACAACAAGCTGGGTGGATTGTCCTGACGGAGGGGAGAGCCTCTTTATCCATGCCTGTCTTTTCAGTATATCTGACTTGAATGTTTTTATGCTCGTGAACTCATTAATCCTCTGTTCGCTTGTCGCCTCGATGTTGATTGATAATCTTGTGGCGTACTGCCTTGCTTCCTTGATCTTATCATAGCTGACTCCAGGCAGGACCTTGAAATGTATGTATCCCCTGAACCTGTATCTGTGGCGCACTATTTTCACTGCTTCAATCATCTTCTCTGTTGTGTAGTCTGCGTCCTTGACAATGCCTGAGCTGATGAACAATCCTTCTATCTCATGGTTCTTCACAAGATGCATGAACACCTTGGCAAGCTCATCTGGTGTGTACATCGATCTTTTCTGTTGTTTGGTGCAGGTGGTGGAGTTCTGGCAATAGTTGCAGTCATGCGTGCAACTGTTGGACATCAATGTCTTGAACAGCTTCACAGTCCTTCCATCTGTGATATGGGATGTGTATATGCCCCCTAATGTAGCTTGCTGGATAGCATCCTCTGTATATTTCTGCCTTGCTTCCTTGGTTGTACACTCGCACGCAAGATCAAACCGCCCTGCATCACTGAGATTACGAACCTTGTCTATGTCCATGCAAGAAATAATTGTTATTATGCTTTAAATAGCTCATCCTAGGATGTCCAGTGGGGAGTGAGGATGTAATTGAAAATTAAATCAAGATCAATGCGCTATGGGAATCTTTGAGATAATTAAAGTTTTTTTCTTTTAGAAAAAGAGAATAAAATAAAGAAATAATTACCTAGCAGCCAGTTTGATATCCTCTTCCTGGACTGTTTTCCTGCCAGCGTGCTTTGAGATCCTTGAAGCCTGTGTTCCTATGTCCTCAGCTATTTCTCTTAGGATGTCAGAGAAAGCCACTTTTGCTTCTTCGCTTACTCTCTGCGCGCCAGCGTTCTTCAGGATCCTCTCTGCAATAGCGAGCGGAATCACATGTTCGCGTGTCTTAGGCATTTTTTTAACCCCCAAATCTTTTTTGCAAGCATAAAGGCACTAAGCCTTGCTTTTAGGGTTAAGTCAGTATTGGTATTTAATATTTACTGTTTTTTAAGGGTTTAAAGGGATAATAAGGCTTTTTGTGCTCAGATTCTTTGTTTTAAGCGTTCTTGAGGTTTGTATTATGCTATTAGTGCGATTTGGCTTGAATAAGGGGGCGCGGCATATGGCAATATTTAAAAACCTGGAAAACATAATATACACTATAGGGGGTAATAGCCATGTATGAAATACGTATGGCTGCAAATCTCTATGACGTGGAAAGAGCTTACCGAAGACCACTTCTGAAACGCATGGTAGACGCTATCAAGCCCGGAGAGACAGAGAGGATATGGGGGCCGAAGGCTTTCTCACGACAGAAGCGCTACAATTGATTTTGAGGGGAGCGGCAAAAGATGAGGTTTGTGTTAGTGGAAGCTTTCTTTTTCTTGTTATTACAAAACATTTATAAATGAAATATGTGTTGGTTCTTGTAACCTATTGGGGGAAAAGAGGTAGAATGGGTATAAGAGAGACACTTGCGCAGTTTTTAGTGAGCCCAGAGATCACTGTATGGCGGAGGGTATTCATAATACTGTTCATAGTGTTTGTTACTTTCTTTGTCGCTTCGCTTGTCAACAGGCTGATGAAGCGGGCTTTCAATAAGATAGTCAAGAGAAGGAAAGAGCATCCTGAGATACCGACAGATACTACCAAGTTCGTCGTTCTTCGTAGGGTTATACAAGTTCTTGTGTATCTTCTTGGATTTGCAGCTATCGTGTATTCAGTTCCTGAGTTCAGGGCATTCTCTTACTCTATCCTTGCAGGCGCAGGAGTCGCAGCAGTGATAGCGGGCTTTGCAGCGCAGAAGGCGTTCGCAAACATCATGTCAGGGATCTTTTTAGCAGTATCTGAGCCGATACGGGTCGGGGACAGGGTGACGATAAATGCCCACTATGGGATTATTGAAGATATAACACTGCGGCATACAGTGATAAAGACCTGGGATAATAATCGCGTGATAATACCCAACTCTGTGGTGAATGAAGTCGAGATAATGAACCACAGCATTGTGGATGAGAAAGTCATACAGACAATGAATATAGGGATAAGCTATGACTCAGATGTCGACAAGGCAAAGAAGATCATGGTAGAGGAAATAAGGAAGCATCCTGACTTCATCACGCAGTATGATCCAACAGGATATGTCAAGACAGAGACTGCGGTGTCGGTTCGTGTGATTGAGCATGCTGATTTTGCAGTACGGCTGCGGGCTTATTTCTGGGTGCATGACAAGCTGTCTGGATTTATCATGGAAAAGCAACTGCTTGAGGGAATCAAGAAACGGTTTGACAAGGAAGGTGTCGAGATACCGTTCCCATACAGGACAATAGTGTATAAGAAGGATCTGAAGAAAAAGAAATAATCTTGTTCTAGAATATTGCCAGAAGTCCTTTTGCGCTTAGTGTTATTAGGCCGAAAAAGACTAATAGGAAGACTATTGCTGCCATCACAATGCCCTCGAGAAGCCATGCAAAGAAAGCTTTGAGTATGCTAAGGTTGAACGCTGCTTTGTAGATGAGGATCATGACTATGGCTATTATCAGAGGGCCTAGTGATCCTAAGAACAAGGCGAGCAGAATGCTCACTATGGCTGCGACTATCTTTATGCCCAATGCCTTGAGAAGTGTTATGTTGCCTCCGAATATTCTAACGATGAGGTAAAGTGGCAGGACGCCGACTACAAATACAATTGCAAGGACAATCGCAAGTGTAGATAATGCCATATTGTTTGGTTATTGGTATTCTTTAAAAATCTTGTGCAAATCCTTGGCATTCGTGGTCTTCGAGAAGTCGTGTTTCTCTTTTGAGAGGAAGAAAGGCCAGCTCATGTCGCCTCCGATGCCGTTGTGCGCGCCGACATGGTCTATGAATGATACAGCAAGCCCGTTCTCATACCTGCCGAACAGGACAATATCGCCGACAAACTTAAGTTTGCTGAATTCTCGTAGTTGTTTTATCAGGAGATTGTCATTGCCGTATCTCTTGAGGAAGTTATTGCCTTTTATCTTTGCAGATGATTTTGTGATTGTTATTTTATTCTTGCCGTTGATTAGGATTATGTTGCTGTCCTGCTTTACCATGACAATGCCTATATACTTGTTGTTAGCAAGCTTTTCTATGAGCTTGGGATATTTCTTCTCGATCTGGTTTTGTTCCAGGCGCTCCTTTGAATGATTGAAATAGACATGTGCGAGTGAGCAGGAGTCAACGACAAATATCGCTTCCTTGTCCTTGAAGTTGAACCTGTATCTCTGCTCTTCTGTAATCGGGAAGAATATGTATTTTAGAAGAGAAGTTGTCTGTTTCCTGACAGCGGAGATAAGGCTCTGTTCTTTTTTCTTTTCTTTCGGCATGCCGAATTCTTTCACTTTTGCGCATTTGTTCACGAACTTTTTCAGCTCCATGCCCTGCAGGGCCTTGAATGGGATTGCGTCGACCTGGCCATGGTCGGACATTATGTAGAAATCGTATTTCCCTTTTGCGTGCTTGTATATCCTCTTTGCCCTCCTGTCCAAAGCGCGCACAATGAAATATGATGCTAAGGAGTTTGGGCGTCTCAGGTGGCCTATGTCGTCGAAGTTGATGTAGTTGGCATATATCTTCGGGATGCCCTCCTTGATGTCTCGTATGACTCCTGTCGTGACTATTTCTGCAAGGCCAACATTGAAGATGAACTTCCGTACTGGTATGCGGAAGCCGAAGATCGCTCTTTTTTTTGTGACTAAACGGACAAACGGATGCGTGAGGATGCACATCGCCTCTATCAACAGCTCTGCTGCAGTGTAATAGAGGACGCGCGCTGTTGAGATAGGATTGAAAAAAAGAAAGAACCATCTGATTCCTTTTCTTTGATACTTGGCCCGCATTTCCTTTGTCAATGTGCTGACAGTCATGACAGAGCGCTTGGCGCCGCCGCTGTAACAGTTTGAGTATGATGAGCCTCCTTCTAATATCCCTTTCTTCTTGCTGAAGAACCTTTTCTCAGCATACCGTGCCCTGGGCGGGCTGCCAAAGCTTATGAACTGTTTTGCCTTCTTGTCGATGAACCTGAAGCCAGGGATCATGCTGTTGTCATTGTACATTATCCCTGCCTGCACATGCGCAGTCCCTGTCGGGATGCCGCAGTTGTATTTGTGGAGCTTGTATCCTTTTTTTTTCATGAGCTTTCTCATGAACCTACACGAACCCTTGTCAAGGAATCTCTTGACAATAGAATGAGGCAACGCGTCAATCTGTATGACTATGAACTTCTTTTTCTTAGAATTATTCATTTTCTGATCCTGCCTTCCTGCCAGTCCTTTAATACTATCCTTGCTGCAGCGTTTGTGTCAGGCAGACCGCCTTTTTTCAGCCTGTTGAGCTTCAAGGCGATGTGTTCTAATACTTCTTCTGGGTCATCGCTGTGCTTTACCTTGTAGTACTTCTCTATCTGTGATGGGAACTCTTCTATCATGTCCATGCAG
>JAHWIS010000099.1 GCA_019322385.1 Candidatus Woesearchaeota archaeon | reverse complement strand
CTGAAACACAGGATAATAAGGATATCAGCGAACTTAATATAAAGAAATAGGCATCTGCTTTTTCTTAGAATGATAGGATTTAGGCCTTAATTCTCTTGATTTATCCGCTAATAACAAACCCAGAAGCAAAAATACTCGGTTTTAGTAAAAATCCTAACAATAATTTTTATATAAAAAACCTGTATTATACTACCTATAGCAGCAAAAACAGCTGCAGAAGTACTTTTTGGTTAATCAATAATATCGGGCGGATACAACAAATGATAATGCTCCTTCGGAGATAGCTCGATGTCAGGGGTTGTTCATCAGGAACAACCCTTGGCAACCTACCCGGAGGCAAGATCAAATTTGTTGTAGGGGGTCAAAAGCGCCATCTAGTAATAGGTCTCCTAGGCTGAGATTCTGACCTAGCTGGTTTTCTAAATTCAAGAAAGAGGTAGCGCAAGCTCCGAAGAAAACAATGTGGAAAGGTGAGGTAAATGCAAGGCGTGCAATATGTAAACAGTGATCGAGCTAACTCAAGGAGACTATACGAGCTACCAGAAGGTGACTGGAGTGTTGAAGTAGCCAATAGCAAGGCTACAGCAGTTTTCTGTGATGACCCAGAGGATCTCAACAAGATAAAGCAAGTTGTTGGCAAACTCTGGAAAGAAAAGGTCCCTGTAGGGCCTATTGTGTATTTGGATGAACGGATTTCTGCAGGCGGTGTGCACAAGAAAAGATATCAGGCATCTGCCAATCGGACAAAAGCGATTGAAGGACGCAAGCTTAAGCCAGGAGTATTCCTGAACTACAACAATATTTCTGAGATGGTAAGGGAAGAAGAGAATGAGATGATGCGGCCATATGCAAACAGTCTGAATATGAGAAGCCCTTCAGAGAAGCTTGATGCAATCAATGCTATCCAGCTCTACAATAACATCTTCAGGAGAAGGCTTGAGCTAGGATTGAATGTATATTTTGAAAAGGATTTGCATGGAAACAAGAACCTGAAGTTCTTGAGGAAGAAGAACGACAAGGGTGAAGGTATCGAGGTTTCAAGGGAGTATGTCAATAAGGCAATAAAATCATTGAACGCATACTATCTGCTTTCGCGCAGCGGTGAATGGGAAGACTTAAGGGAAGCAGAAAGTATAGCAAAGAAGTTCTTTACAGAGGAAGGTAAGCGTTCCATAACACGACGTATATACAACAAAGCTGTAGATCTTGCTGATGCCGCAAGGTCAGGAATGCTGGATACAAAGACCTCAAAGCAGATTTATGTTAGCCTTGTAAAAAGTAACAAGACAAATGACCTTTCCGTTCTCGCCAAGGCTGCAGACATCGCAGAGCTCTACATGCCAAGGAACGTGGCAGATAATACAGCAGCTCGGCTCAAGAGGCTGGCTCGTCTGCAAAAGCTGGAGCAGCGCGGTGTCCGCCTTGACGGGGATTCAGGAAAGTTAGACACCATAGTCTCCTTGGAAAAAAGGATCAAAAATGATCCGAAGCTCGGCAAGACAAGGCAGATAGGTGAACTGACCACTGGGCTAATATCCAAAGCACCTATAGTTAATATGCCCAAAAAAAAGGCAAAGAATCCTATCAGCAAGCAGGATACTAACCGGAAGATAAGACGACCAAAGCACTTGCGCAGCCGGAGAGGGTTCGCTTATGAAAAAGGCATCACCCAGCAGGAAGCCATCGACATGGTCGAGGATGCAGAGACTGCTTTGAAGGTGTTGTTCAGGAAGAACGGCGGCAATGTATTGTCGAAAAGCATGGAGTGGCCTTCAGAGAAAAGGATTGAGTGGAACAGGAGCAGGGCTGAGAATGTCAAGAAATGGTCGAGTCTGCCACCACATCCAGAGGACGCGCCTATAACTCTGGTAAGAACTCCTGAAAAGGTGCTGGCAAAGATAAGGGAACATCCAGAGGACATACCCATTACTCTGGTAAGAACTCCTGAAAAAGTGCTGGCAAAAATAAGGAGAGATTCATACGAGGCTCCGCCGACAATTGTCCGCAAAGCTCCAGAAGTTTACAAGGCAGCTTAAAATTTTTTTTCTTATTTATTACTTTCTTTCTTTTATTTCTTCAAGTATCTCTTTCATGAAACCGTCAGGTTTCTTCTCTCCATGGACGACATTGTCCCGCGTCCTAACATTGACAGTCTCGTTTTCCTGTTCCTTGTCACCGACGACCAGTATGTAGTTTATCTTCTGCACCTGCGCTTCCCGCACTTTTTTAGGGATTGATTCTGCGCGGTCGTCGAGCTCGACCCTTACTCCTGCATCAAAGAACTTTTTCCTGAGGAACTCAGCGTATTCATTATGCCTGTCTGCGACAGTGAGTATACGAACCTGTACAGGGCTCAGCCAGAGAGGGAACTTTCCTGCGTAGTGCTCGACAAGGATTCCTAAGAATCTTTCAATACCCCCATAAATTGTTCGATGTATCATAACAGGTCTGTGCTTCTTGCCATCCTCTCCCTCATATGTAATGTCAAACCTTTCAGGAAGTTGTATGTCAAGTTGTATTGTTGCGCACTGCCATGTCCTTCCGATTGCGTCTTTGATGTGGAAGTCTATCTTGGGCCCATAGAAAACACCCTCTCCCTCACTTACTTCGTATTCCTTGCCAGTCTCTTCAAGAGCGCCTCTTAAGCCATTCGTAGCGATCTCCCATTGCTCGTCTGTTCCTATTGATTTCTCTGGTCGTGTAGAAAGCTCCAGCCTGTAATCTAGACCAAACTGGCGATATATCTTATCAGTCAAATTTATCACTCCTAGGATTTCTTGCTTTATCTGCGATTCTGTCATGAATATATGCGCATCATCTTGGTGGAACATCCTGACTCTCATCATCCCACCTATCACTCCACTGAGCTCGTGCCTGTGGACAAGGCCGATCTCTCCAACTCTCAATGGAAACTCCTTATATGAATGTATTTTTTCTTTATACAGAAGCATACCTCCAGGACAGTTCATAGGTTTAATAGCATAATCCTGATCATCTACCTTGGTGAGGTACATGTTTTCTCTATAGTTTTCCCAGTGACCGCTTCTTTCCCATAGCACTTTGTTCAGCATTATTGGAGTCCGAGTCTCGACATACCCTGCTTTCCTATGCTCCTCTCTCCATAAATTCATAAGTTCATTCCAGATTATTATACCCTTAGCATGTATGAAAGGCATTCCTGGAGATTCTACATGAAAGCTGAACAGCTCCATCTCCTTGCCTATCTTTCGGTGGTCCCTCTTCTCTGCCTCTTCTCGCATCTTGAGGTATTCCTTTAGCTCTTCTTTTGTCGGGAAGCTTATTCCGTATATCCGCTGCAGTTGCTTGTTCGCAGCGTCTGCTCTCCAGTAAGCACCAGCTATCTTTGTCAGCTTGAATGCCTTTATCATCCCTGTATTTGGGACGTGCGGTCCTCTGCACAGGTCGACAAAACTGCCCTGCCGATATATAGTAACAGTCTCTCCCTCGAGCTCTTTTATCATCTCTACCTTGTATTCATTGTCACTGAAAAGCTTAAGTGAATCCTTCTTGGATATCTCCCGTCGTTCGATAGGCTGTTTCTGCTTCATGATGTCATGCATCTTCTTCTCGATCTTCTTCAGGTCCTCTTGTTTGAACGGATCATGGTCAATATCATAATAGAATCCTTCCTCGACAACAGGGCCGATAGTAAGTTTTGCATATGGATAGAGTTCTGTAATCGCATGCGCCATGAGATGCGCTGTGCTGTGCCTGAATACCTCCATACCTTCAGCATCCTTGGGTGTGAGTATCTGCACTCTAGAATCTTCTGCAACAGGAGTGTCCAGACCTACGACTGCATCATCCAGCTTCATCGCCACTGCCTGCTCTGCAAGCTCCTTAGACAAGGATTCTGCAATCTCCTTCCCAGTACTGCCTGCTTTGTATTCCTTAGTAGAACCATCAGGAAATGTTACAATCACCATTTTCAATCCTCCGGATCAGCCCTACAACAGCCAATCCTGCACCATATAAGTTGAGAATTTGCTCTATTATTAAATTTTGTGCTTAATCACAGCATCTTCGACTTCTTGAAATAAAAATACACAGCAACTATAGAAATTATCATCATCCCCAGCGAGACTGGATATCCCCATTTCCATGGTATCTCAGGCATGAACCTGAAGTTCATGCCGTATATGCTCGCGATAAGCGTCGGGATCAGGACATATGACGCGATGACTGTAAGCTTTTTCATTGCTTGGTTCAGCTGGTTGGATAATGACGATGTATAGATGTCAAGTATGCCTGTCAACATCGTGCGCAGCATGTCTTCTGTATCTATCAGCTGCATCACATCATCCCTGAGATCCCTGAATTCAGGAAGATCTTTCTTGGTTAACCTACTCACGTGCTGTTTTTCTATCGCCAGCAGGACTTCCCTGTTCGCGATCAATGCCTTATGGAAGAACAGCACTGACTTCCGCACCTTGAAAAGATCCTCTATCGATCTCTTCTGGGGTTTCTTGAACACTGCGGCCTCTATCTTATCTGCTTGCTCGTGGAAATTGTCCATGTATTCGAAGTATGTGTCGATTATCAGCTCCAGCATGAGCTGGACAGTCTTTGTGACAGAATCAAAGCGCTTATAGTTCTTCTCGATAATATCGTTCTTGAACTTCAGTATGCCTTCCATCTCCTCAGTCCGGATAGTGATTATGTTATTGTTCTTGCATAAGAATATCGCAAAAGAAGTGGCAACTGTGCGGTCTTTATGCATGACAGGCGCCCCAAAAACAATAAGGGAGAAGCTATCATCCTCCAATGTGGTTGGTCTTTCATAGGAAAGCAGGTGCTCCTTGAATTCTATGACAGGCACCCCTGTAAGCTTTGATATGTCTTCCAGCTCTTTCTTGGTCGGGTTGAAGCAGTCTACCCATGTTGTCTTTTTTGACCTCAGGGCATCAAGCTTCCCTTCCACAATCTTACCTTTTGGCCGCCAATATACGTTTAGCATGGCCAGAAAACCATGTTGCAACGTATATAAACTTTTGTCCCTACTCTCGAGGAGAACAAAACAACAAGGTTTAAATACTGTGAATACCGAATAATCTATGTAAAAATGAACGATTTTTTCAAGCTGAAAAAAATAGACACTGAACTGCACAAGATAATCAATCCTCTTAGTTTCTTTGAGATAAATCCTGTAAATCTCAACAGCGAAAAGGAGAAAGTTCTGGCTGATCCCGATTATAATCCTGTTTTTGAATATCCTAAGCTAAATTATAACCCTCTTAAGTTCCAGGAGCAGCTGCACGCGATTGATGAGGACGATTCTGTGCTTGGAGATCTACTGAACAAGAAAAGGAACCAGTTCATCGATTGGTGCGAGATGCTGCAGAACAGAGGAAACCCGAAATTCTCGATCTTTGCAAAAAAGATATACGGGCTTCCTTCAAAGAGTGTTCTTGAGCGCGCCGCCAACTTTCTTTCGCTTGAGTCTGAAAAAGAGCCAAAGACAATAAAGTCAAAGCAGGCTGCGAACATGATCCAGGCAGAGATCAATCACTATGGTTTTGATTATGATGTCGATGTCAAGACAATGAGTGCGAGCGCTCACGTCCTTATCTCAAGAAAAAAGATATTTGTCCGGGACGCTTTCACTTTCTCTGATAATTTCGTCAAGAGATTGATAATCCATGAGATAGGAACCCATGTCCTGCGCGCAGAGAACGGCAGGGAGCAGCCGTTCCTTATATTCTTCCACGGCCTGCCGAACTATCTTGCGACAGAAGAGGGGCTTGCAGTTGCCAATGAGGAGCGCTTCGGCCTTCTCAACAACGAGGAGCTAAAGAACTATGCAGCCCGGGCTGTTGCAGTAAAGATGGCTATGACTGAGAAATTCTCAAAGATATACAACTATCTGCTTGAGTTCTTCAAGCCTCCCACCGCATTCAGGCTCACCACTCGCGCAAAGCGCGGCATTGCAGATACCTCGAAGCCAGGCGGCTGCCCAAAGGATTATGTGTATATTGACGGCTATCTGAAAGTAAAGGAATTCCTGGATAATGGCGGCTCAATCAACCAGCTCTATGTAGGAAAAGTGACCATCAAAGATCTTCCGCTGCTGAAGGAAATCCCTGGACTGAACCATCCGAAATACCTTCCGAAAAACCAAACCTTTAAAAGTTTACTGAGCTTTTGAATCGCTGAAAAAGGAGTGATATCTTGGACATGAAACTCGTCGTAATCGTGAGGCAGGACTTGAAGCTGCCCAAAGGGAAGCTTGCAGCGCAGGTCGCCCATGCTGCTGTCGAAGCGACATTCAAGTCAAGCAAGTCAAAGCTTGATGAGTGGAGAGCACAGGGCCAGAAAAAGATTGTCCTCAAGGTAAAGGATGATAAAGAGCTTCTTGATTACCTGAAGATGGCAAGATCTGAAAAGCTGATCACAGCGCTGATAACAGATGCTGGAAAGACCTGCATTGCGCCAGGCACAAAGACATGTCTTGGTATAGGTCCGGATTCTGAGCAGAAGATCGATAAGCTTACAGGAAAACTTCCTATGGTGTAAAGATGGCAATAAAAAAGAAAAAACAGGTTGAAAAGCTGAAAAAGCAGGACAAAGCACTTGCAAAGCTGCCTTCGTTAGAAAAAGAAAAAAAGAGTTTCAAGAAAGGTGAAAGCCTTCTTGAGAGGCTGCTTGTGAAGAAAAAGATGAGGGCTGTAAAGCCAAAGACAAAACCAGCAAAGAGCAGGTCCAAGAAGAGGTAAGACAGGTGAAGGTCAAGGAATTTCTGAAATGGTATCTCCATGTTGATTGGAAGGACATTACCAATTACATAGCGCTGATCATTGCCGCGCTGCTGTTGTGGTGGGGCATCAAGACGATGATTGCTTCTTTTAGTTTGGCTCCTGTGCCATAACGATTGTTAATCAAAGCATTTAAAAAGGGCTATTCGAAAGATTTAAAAGAAGTTCTGAACAGGGTGTGATTACCATCTTAGGAGGGGTGTAAAATGTCTGAACACAAAAAGCATGCGCACAGAACAAAGGCCCATCATAGGCCTAGAAAGAAGAAAACAAATTATACTCCATATGTGATAGGAGCTCTCATCCTGGTTGTAGTTATTGTTGGTATAATCAAGACAATTTTACAGCCGGCACCGGTTGATGTTGATGACCCAGAGCAGTACGGCACTGTCGATGTTGTATTTCACGTCATGAGCCAGTGCCCTTATGGCACACAGGTCGAGGACGGTTTCGCACCAGTGCTCAAGGAGCTTGGTGAGAACATCAATTTTAGGCTCGAATACATTGCATCTGGCACTCCAGGCAATTTCCAGAGCCTGCACGGCGCTCCTGAAGTTGAAGGCAATAAGATTCAGCTCTGCGTCCAGAAGAAACATCCTGACCAGCTGATTGATTTTGTGGTCTGCCAGAACAAGAATCCAAGTGACCTACGAGGATCCATAGAGAAATGCTCAGAAGAGACAGGCATTGATGCACAGGCGATAATAGACTGCACTGACGGCGAAGAAGGTGACCAGCTTCTTTCAGAATCGATAAAGAAGAGTAAGGCAGCAAATGCCCAGGGCAGCCCGACAATGTATTTCAATGGCAATCTTTACAGCGGCCAGAGGGATGCTAATTCCTTCAAGAAAGAAGTATGCAAGTATCTTGAAGGCCATCCTGCATGCGAAGGCATGCCTGCATGCACTGTTGACATGGACTGTGCACCAGAGCCAGGCAAGATAGGTATCTGTGAGAATGCAGGAGAAAAGGACGCAAAGTGCGCTTATCAGGAAGATGCTGCAGTCGAGCTTAAGATAGTTAATTCAGAGGACTGCGCTACCTGCGACACTACACAGAACATCCAGGTCCTCAATCAGATATTCCTGAACCTAAATGTCGAGGTGGTTGACGCCTCTACATCAAGAGGTAAGGCATTCATCGAGAATCTCAATCTGCAGAAAGCGCCTTCGTATGTGTTCAGCGATTCGCTTGAAGACACCTATTCCTTTAAGAACAACGAGAGGCTGAGGAATGCTTTCAAGAAGGTCGACAAGTATTATGTGATGCTGGACGATGCCACCGGCGCAAGCTATATCCTCGACGAGGAGAAGAGGAAAGAGATGGAAGAGCTGACCGGAGTCAAGAAAGGCGACAACAAGCCGCAGATTGACTTCTATGTCATGAGCTACTGCCCTTACGGCAACATAGCTGAGGAGGCTATCGAGCCAGTGTATCAGCTGCTCAAGGAAAAGGCTGATTTCAATCCGCATTATGTGATATATTCAAACTATCAGGGCGGCGGTCCTCAATACTGCCTTGATGAGGAAGACAAGTACTGCTCTATGCACGGAGTGCAGGAGCTGAACCAGGGACTGCGAGAGCTTTGCGTCCACGAGTACATGGGCGATGCTGCTTATTTCGAGTTTGTGCTTGAGATGAACCAGAAGTGCAGTTACCAGAACGCAGATACCTGCTGGGAGCCGGTAGCAGAATCATTGAACCTAGACACAGAAAAGATCAAGGACTGCGAAGCCAATGAATGGGAAGATATCCTTTCCGAAGAGCTTGCATTGAACGCAGCGCTTGGTGTGCGGGGCTCTCCGACAGTGTTTGTCGAAGGCGAAGCTTACGCAGGAGCACGAGCACCATCAGGCTATGCACAGTCATTATGCGCAGGCTTCGAGACAGCACCTGGCGAGTGCAGCTCAGAGACACTAGCAACACTAGACTCTGGCACACCATCACCTGCCGCTAGCGCTGGCGGATGCGGTTAAAGAAAAAGTTTAATTTTTTATTCTTTTTTTGATATTTTCTGATTTCTTATTCGACAAACACCTTCTTCCCTGTCTCTATATCAACACCCGAAACCCGTTTCCCTATAGTCTTTATCTTGACCTTTCTTCCTCTGCTCTTGACAACATCCCCTATCTTGTAGTTCCGCATCTTGAATAGCACAGTCGTCCGGTGTATCTCTTTGCTTGTCTGCTTGTTCCTGCTGAAGAGTTTTGATGTCTCTGTCAGTTCACCGTTGAATTTCTGCTTCAGCTTCTTGCCGATGACACGAAGGTACTTTGCAGAAGTCAGCCGCAGGTCAAGGTTCTTTCCCTTTCCGCTCTCTTTTGTCACATGCACTCCGTCCTTAGCGTGTTTTGCTATGTCTCGCCTGACAAAATCAAGCAGTTCAGGAGTGGCTTCCCTGATCTGCAGCGTACCTTCAAAATACTGGCTTCCTGCTTTTGAGCATTTAGGGCAGTATGTGAACTCGATCACAGCAGGTATGATAAATTCCTGGTGGTCTGCTGATATCTCCAGCTCTATGTCCTGCTTTGCTCCTGGCTTGTCCTTGAGCGGATCATAATGCGGCACTATATCCAGGAACACCTTACGCGGGTTCTTGATCTTTGGATGCACTGCCCTCACAATGCCCTCATCAACACTGCGGAAGCTCAGCCATTGGTCCCGCACCTTGAACCTGTCGCAATCTATGCATTTCTTGATGGTTATGTCCTTGAAACCGAGCTGAAGCTCCTCTTTAGAGCATTCGCTGCAGAAATCCCCTTTTATGCCTTGTTTTCCGCATCTAGGGCAGAATCTCATATAATGCGTATTGACCGAAACCTTATTAAAACTTTCCTGAGAAATATATGATATGGACTGGAAGAAGATTAAACGCGGCTGGAAAAAGGTCTGGTATTTCATCTGGGAGGATGACAGCTGGGCCAGCTGGCTTGTCAATGTCATTCTTGCTTTCATACTGATCAAATTTGTTGTCTATCCAGTCCTTGGTTTGGTTCTCTCGACATCCCACCCGATAGTTGCTGTTGTCTCCTCATCCATGGATCATGATGGCAGCTTTGATGACTGGTGGGCTAGCAATGCTGTCTGCGGTGATGCACAGTGTACACAAGAGGAGTTCTATGCACAGCTTGGCATAACAAAAGACCAGTTCAAGGATTTCAGGTTCAAGAACGGCTTCAATAGGGGGGACATAATGCTGCTCTATGGTACAAACCATGAGAAGCTGAAGGTTGGTGACGTTATTGTGTTCAAGGCCAACAGGCCTGATCCTGTCATCCACAGGATAATCATCGCAAAGCAGAACAATTCTCACCACACATATTCAACAAAAGGTGACCATAATATAGGAACATTCTATTTTGAGTCTAATGTGCCTGAAGAAAACTATATCGGCAAAGCAGTCATACGCGTGCCTTTGCTCGGCTATATCAAGATAGGATTCGTCAAGCTCCTACAGCTTGTCGGGATAGTCTAAGAGGAATACAATGTTTTGTCCTAAATGCGGCTCGATACTGAGGCCAAGGAAGGAAGGGGAAAAGACAATCATGTACTGTTCATGCGGCTACACCAGCAAAGGCGAGTCTGCCACCTTGAAAGAAGAGAAAAAGGTCAATAAAGAAGAAGCAGAGGTCGAGGTCGTCGACAAGGAGATCGAGACCCTTCCGATAACAAAGGAAGAGTGCCCCAAGTGCGGCAATAAGGAAGCATATTATTGGCTGGTCCAGACCCGCTCAGGAGACGAGGCAGAGACCAAGTTCCTCAAATGCACAAAGTGCAAGCACACATGGAGAGATTACAGTTAACGTATACAAATTTCTAAAGAAGGGTGTATCCTCTTGCACTCTTCTGCAAGAAGCCTTCTATGACATTTCTCAGGAGTAGCCTCAATGCAAAGGATAGTTGCATTTCCAGAAACTGCAAGTCCAATCAGAGCATCCAATCTTTTGAGCAGGTGTATCTGCCTTATGTAAACAAGGTAATGGTTCTCTAATTCCTGCCAAGGAAGCCCGTGATTGTAATACCTGCCGACAAGTCCTGGAGGCGGCGCAAGATCACGCCAATGTTCATGGAACAAGTCAGTAGATATCTCATAGTCAGGTGTTGTGCCATCATTGAGTGTATGCCTGCTCATGACAGATATCCTACGACCATCCTCTTCAGACATAGGCGCTTTTATGCATTTAGTATTAAGTGTCACAAGATAAGGTGCAAGATAAATATATATAATATTAACTATTCAAGACAGCCATGATTAAAGGGCATATAAAAGGCAGGATTCTCAAGGTCATTGTAAAGCCCAGCTCACCAAAGACAGAGGTCATCGGCTGGGACGATAGCAAGCAGGCCCTCCGCATTGCAGTCGCTGCAGTGCCTGACAAGAACAAGGCAAACACTGAGCTTCTCAAGTTCCTGAAGAAGCAGACTGGCAAGAGATGTGAAATAAAAAGCGGAGCCAGGTCAAGGGATAAGATAATAAAATTCCTATAAATAACTACTCAGAAGTGAAAAATTTATATAGTGGCTCTTTTCTTCACAGTACATGCCTATCCTTACTAAAAATGATCTGCACGCAGCGATGTATCTTGGTCTAGTAGAGATTGAAGACATCACAGACATAAGTGCAACTTCTTTTGATATCAGGATTGATAAGCTTCTCACGCCAGCAATGGAAAGGAAAGATATGGAAGAAGTGCCCCTTATCGACGGCGAGTACTGGATTGTAGGACCTGAAAAACATTTTCTTTTTGAGACAGTTGAAACATTCCATCTTGCGCCTGGTTTCCACGGGAAGATCAATTCAAGGAGCAGTTGGGCACGCTATGGTGTCGCTTCACGGGAGGCGGACGACGAGTTTAGTATGGACTCGCGGAAAGGGTTCCATGGAAAAGTTATATGCTCGCTCAATACACTGGGAACTACAGTCAAGATCAGGCCTGGCGATTCTCTTGCACAGGCCCACCTTGCGTATAACCAATTCATTCCATTGATGGACAGTGAGCTTGAAAAGGCGCTTAAGGACGGCAGGCTTGAGATAAACCGCAGGGGGAAGCGGATAAAAAAGCTTGTACAGCCATACATGGTCGACGGTAAAATGGTTGTAGGCCACAATGTAAAAGGAGGAAGGCCTATGAATGGAGGGCTTACGCTCACCACAGATCCTACTATCAAAGTATATACAGGAAAGCCTATTGATCCGCACAATCCCGACCCTTCTTGCTTTGAGGAAAGGAGACTGGCGAATAGAGGTACAAGGATTAAGATGGGCACATTCTTCCTCTCTGCCAGTGCAGAAGAGATAAAGATTGACAGGCATTATATCGGTTGGGTTGACGAGTTCAACAAGCTGCTGGTCACTTCAGGATATCATGGGCCGTTTATTCACCCTGACGAGAGACCTTCTTATCTTCAGACACATTCCTGCGCTCCAAAGATTGACCCTTACCCGCGGTTCCACGGTAAGATAACCTTTGAGAATCTGACGCTCGATGATGTCATCATCAAGCCAGGGCAGAGGATAACTGAAATCTATCTTTTCCATTTAAATAATCCATACCTGAGTGATGATGAGGTGTCTCGTTACAAAGGCCAGAAAAAAGCGATGCGTGGCCGTGCCCATCTTGATGCAAAGATTCAGCAACTGGAGCTGCCTTTCAAGAAAAAGTGATCATCCGAGAATCTCCTTAGCTATCTCCTCGACCTTCTTCTGCAGGTCATCAAGCGCGCTGTCGTTCTGTATGATATAATCAGCCATCTTCATTATCTTTCCTACTTCCTGGCCATAGCCGCCTTTCCATTCTTTATCATCTATCTCCTTGAACTCTGCGAATGTCTGTGGCTCGCCATGCCTTCTGCGGGACTTCATCCTCTCGAACCTTAGTTCCTGCGGTGCATCGACTCCGATCAGGATGAATCTCATCTCTGGCTTCTCAAGCTCATGCTTCCTGAACAGGTCCACTTCATCAGCATCCCTCAGCCCTTCGAGCACAAAGCGCTTCTTGCCCTTTGCGACTTCCTTCTCTATCTTATCAAGCAGCTTCTGTCCCAGTATCGACTTGTCAGGGCTCTCTATCCTAAGGTCATGCCCCAGCTTACTCAGCGTCTCCCTTGATACCTCTATCCCTCTTTCCTTTGCCACCTGGCGTATCTCTGCAGAAAAACTATGGTGCACAAATCCCTTGTCCCTGAAGAACTCTGCTACCTTTCCTTTCCCAGATGATATCGGCCCTGTCACAGCGATTATCATGATAAAGAGAGAAAAAGAGGTTTTTGTTTATAAATGTGACTACTGGTTCGCATACTGTTCTACTGTGTCGTCAATCACAGAGAACTTTACTCCTGCCTGCTTGAACATAGCCCAGCTTTCTGTGTCCCCATGGTATCGTTTCTGGCAAACTATCCGCCTTATCCCTGCATTGATTATCATCTTTGCGCAGGTATAGCAGGGAGCAAGCTTGCAGTAGAGCGTCGCACCATCTATCGACACGCCATTGCGGGCAGCCAATGCCACTGCATTTATCTCTGCATGGTTTGTCCGGACACAGTGCTGCGATATTCTTCCATCTTCATGTATGATCTTCTTCATCTTGTGCCCGACATTGTCGCAGTGCGGCAGGCCCATCGGCGAACCGACATATCCTGTCGCCAGCATCCTCTTGTTCTTCACTATGACAACAGCAGTCCTTCCCCTGTCGCATGTCGCTCTTTTCGATACTGCATCCACTATCCCCATGAAATACTCGTCCCAAGTGGGTCTTACATATGTCGGCAGCTTTGCTGCCTTCTTGCGCAGGTCCTTGAGCAGCTTTTCTGCCTTGATATGCGCCTTGTTGACAGTGCTGTCATTCACGACGATACAGTTCGCCATCTTGATCACATTCGTCAGCTGCTGTCCTGGTCCGCTTTTCTGGCATTCCCTTTTTTCATTCGCTTTAAGTTCTGACAGGGTCTTGGGATCCTTTTCCCGGTTGCGTTTCTTTATCCTGGTAAACCTAGTCCTGATAGGCGCCCTTACCTCGACAAGGAAAAAGTGTCCATGTTTCTTCAATGCCTTCACTTCACCTGGATGCCTTATCGAGCTTATTACAAAATCACCGTCTTTTCCCTTCATCTTTTCAAGCGCTCTTTCCCCCAGCACGCCATGTCCATACTCTGTCCTCATTTCATTGGCAACCCTGATAAGGTTCTCCCGGGTCACCTCCATACCTCTTCTACCCAGCTCGTCTCGTATAAGATCAGAAAGTGAGAAATGTGTGAATCCTTCTCTGACAAAATAATCTGCAACAGTATCCTTTCCAGAACTGTACATGCCTGTTATGCCTATTATCACATTAGCACCCCTGACCAAGCCGAGAATCAAGATTTTATTTATGTGTTGTGTTGTCAAGGTTTTGGGACAACAGAGCTTCTCTAAAATATACATCAGATTGCGATAATGTTTATAAAAAATCGTAATAGCAGTAGACGCCAGGTACTTATATGGGGTGGTCCGATGTCTGAAGAAGAAAAAAAGGTCATGAAGAACTTCTCTTTAGAAGATGAAGAGCTTATAAGAGCATTTCTTTTCACGAATCCGCACGGCAATGACAGCTTTGTTTATCCGCAATCATTGGTCGCTGGAGAAGAGCTATCACCATTGATGTCTGCATATTCAAGGACGCACGTCCCTATGCAGGTAAGGGTATTGCAATTCCTTGATTCTGAGAAAAGAGAGCAGACCAAGGCCATGCTGCCTCACATCAAGCCGCTGATGGAAATATTCAGGCTTCCTGACGGCACTCTCAAGATATCAAGGAAGACAACAGGCTTCAACAAGGAATGGGTCCTGACGCACGGTCATAGCTCAATAAAGGAAGAGACAAATCTTTTCGGGCATTGCGAGCACATTTCTGAAAGGGCACAGAAGACAATCACAGGACATCCTTTGAGCAAGCCTCAGGTCAAATCGACCCGTTATATCTCTTATGGCAATGTTCTGGAATCCTCTCTTGAAGACGAGGATATCCTTTCTCTTCCAGACGCCGACCGATTCTTGGAAGTCATAAGCTACATGAACAGGAAATATGTTGAGGTTTCAGACAGGCTTGCAGATATGGTTTTCAAGCACCAGGATACAAAGAAGGTTGTAGAATATCTTAAGCGCCCAGAAATTGTTGAGATGGAGGTCAACAAATGGGTAGAGAAGAAGCAGAATATCGATGAAGATTACATACCAAAACCTGATGAGCTTGAAAAACAGCGCAAGCGGATCCTTAAAGGCCTGGAAGATCCTGGTGTAAGGAAAGCTGTTGGAAAGTTTGTCTTTGATTATTCCCGAAGCTATCTTTTGCCATTGACCCGCACATCACTGGGATTCTCTGTTGATGCAAGGACTCTTGAAGATGTGCTGACTGACATGATATCACACCCGAGAAAAGAGGATCAGAAACGAGGACAGTCCCTCTGGAACGAGGCAAAGAAAGTCGCCCCAGTTCTGCTGGGTGAGAAGAGCCACGTCAATGTTGACATGTGGAAGGTCAAGAATGAGATAGAATTGCGCGTATACGCGCAATCGCGCTTTGGGAACATCGAAGCAAGGAACAGGGGTCCTGGAACTGTGAACCTTATCACTCCCCAGAAGATTGAGATGTACACTGACCGCTTCAATGCAGCACTGGTAATATTGCCGTATGTTGATGCTGCATTCGAGGATATCTTTGCACAGGTATCAGAAAAGGATGTCAAAGAGATTCTGCAAAGAGCGCATGAGTACAGGGGAGAGCATGATGTAATACATCCTGCAATAAGCCACGGAGGCTTGATGGTTGAGATGGTCATGGCATACCATGGATATAGGGATATGTTCCGCCATAGGAGAGGGTCGAGGTCAATACAGCTCCTCTCAACAAGGCTTGGCTTTGAGGTGCCTGAGATCCTGAAGATATTTGGCATGGATGAGGAATACATGCAGGATATGCAGAGATGCGCTGAAGCCTATGAGGAAGCAAGGAAGACAGATCCATTTGTTGCAGAGAAGCTTGTGCCGTTCGGAGCGAATTGCCGCGCAGTGCACAGTTGGCAGGTCAACCAGATAGGCTATGTTGGAAAACTGAGGACTAATATCTCCAGGGGCAACCTCAGCTATGTCTATATGGCCAGGGACCTGATGAAGGAGATGGAAAAGATAATGCCTGAGACCGCAAAGTATTTGAAGTGGGGAAAAGAAGACTATCCTGCGCATCTCTGGAAAAAAGGCTATCCTTTGTTTGATGCTGAAGTGCGTGATAAATGATTATAAAAGAAGGTGAAACTATGGAAATAAAGATAATAAAAAGGATTGAACCATCTGAGTTGGTCGAGAAGATCCGGAACGTTCCCTTGATACAGAAAGCACAAGACGGTTCAGAGATAAAGGTCTATGAAAAAGCGCGTATCTCAATAAGAGAGCTGCATCCTAGCGAAGTGAACCCTACTACATTCTATTTATTGAGGCCCCAACTTAAGCTGCAAAAGGACCTAAGGGAATGCCTGATGAAAAAGCATGGTATTGACCTCTTGCATCTGGAAGGTGCATTAGAGATAGTAAATGAACAAGGAGAGTTATGGACACTTACCCCTCCTATCGTTGAAGTGACGCCAAGGGACGTGAAATACTGCGCCCGTGAAGGTGAGATAGAATATAATGACACTGCAAGGATACAGATTCCCATAATAAACGATGGCGCGCACAGGGTCTTTACAGCGATCCAGGCAGGAGAGACATTCCACGGCGTCTATATCACAGGCGCTGATGAAAGATTCCCTTTCTATGCTCACCCAAATGAATGGAGCAGGATAAAGATATTCGATGCTATGCCAACAACAAAACAAGAGAAGAAATTCTATTCCAGAGACGATTGCTATGCGCTTTACAGGAATTTCGATGTTCTCGGCTGCGGCAAGCCAAGGACCCTAGGAACGTGATATGTTGAGGAAAGCCAAACTTATATGGGTAGATGGTCTTAGCGGTACAGGCAAGGATACGCAGATAGAATCCATAAAGACTTTCTTTGAAGATAAAGGATTCAAGCCCAAGCTTGTCAGGGAGCCAGAATTCTTAAGAGAAAGGATATATGCATACAAAAAGATGCCTCCTGAGATCAGGGATGTTGAAGTAGAGGCTATGCTGTTTGTTGCAGATAGGAGACACTTAGTCAACACAGAAATAGAACCAACAATGCAGCAGGAGGGGGTTGTTATACTATCAAACAGAAGCTACCTATCGCACTGTGTCTACCAGACAATGCAGGGCATGGAGCTGGAGAGGATATTGGAGATGAACAGTTTCTATCCAGATCCAGACCTGGCGCTTGTTCTTTTGTGCGATCCTGAGACTGCTGTGCAGCGGACAGTAGAAAGGGCTGAAAAGACAGGGAAACAAACAACTGCTGATGAAAAGGTCGAGAAGATCACTAGGCTGAAGCAAGGGTATGAATCACTTTCCGAGAAGCTTCCCAATCTTAACATCAAATACGTGAATGCAGACGGCTCCAAGCTTGCGACATTCTACCAGACAAGATCCCACCTGAACAATCTTCTAGGAGTCCCTATGGAGAAGACAATCTTCTTGGACAAGGATGGCACGTTAGTAGATAACTCAGGCTATCCTGATGTAATCCCTTCTGAGGATATATATTTTGACAGGACTGTCACTGGCTTGAGAGCACTGCAGGATGCAGGTTTCAAGCTGATACTCATATCAAGCCAGCCCTGGGTCGCTAGGGAAAGGATGACAATCCAAGAAGTAGACAATGTATTCAAAAGCGTTGTTCTCCAGTATGCTCAAGTAGGCATAACCATTGATGACTTCTACTACTGCCCTCATCACCGCTCTGACGGCTGCGCGTGCAAGAAGCCCAACACAGGTTTGCTGGAGGATGCAACTGCAAAGTTCAACATAGACACTTCAAGAAGCTATTTTGTTGGGGATATGGAAGGTGACATCATCACGGGCAGGAACTTTGGCTTGAAGACCTGTCTTGTCAGGACAGGCAATGGAAAGGATTATGATTCCAAGGTAGAGCCTGATTATGATGCAGCCGATGTTAACAGATTCGCACATGCCATTTTAGAATAGCATATCAGCCAATTAGCCAAAAAACATAGAACAAGCAATCACTCCTTGATCTCTTCTTCGTTCTCTTCTTCTGCCTCAAAGCTCTTATCGCTTAGCCACGAATCAAGGGGTTGGTTCTTTTTGATTGTCTTATAGCTGATGTTGCTTTGAGGGACCAATCTCACACCTCTTTTGCCCTTTTGAAAAAGTTGGGGTGGTTCTGAAAATCATGAGAGAAATCCAGAACCATGAAGTGAAAAATACAAAAACAAAAATGATATTTAAATTAATCCAGACTGCAAAATAGTGTTAGCAAAATATAGTCTGCAGTCCGATATCATTGACGAGTGAAAATATATCACACTACTAGTTGATGAATTGAGTTTGGTAAAAAAACAGAAAGGAATTTTTGCTTTTTTTCACTTGTCAAAGCTGAATATATCGTGCAGTTTGTCCTCAACCACCTTGCCGCTAGATGAATCCACCTTTATGTTGAGTGTCTGGAACTGCTTGGTTATGAACGTAATGTTCCACACCTGCCCTATCTCAAGGTTCTGCAGCACCACAATCTCCTTCATAGGGACATGCATCTTGTACTTCTCTTTCTGCAGATCCAGCGATGTCTTGAGCGCTTCGTCAAAAGTGACAGCGATCTTGTCTTCATCCAATGGCTTTATCTTTCCGGTGTCTGTTGTGAATATTTCCTTTGATTCTGTTATCTTTACGCTGCTGACAGCCTCATCAACAAGGAACGAGGTCATGAGCTCTTTGGAGAAGTCATAGAACCCGATATCAAGATTCACAGCCTTTCCCTGCTCTATCATCATGAACACATGCACAAGCTTTGCATCTGGATTCTTCTCATGCCAGTCCTTGAACTCCTTTTTCTCCTGCAGCGCAGATATGACTTTCTTGACATCCATGCTTCAGCCCTGCCAAGGTTCGTTTATATATTTTACGCCAAAACAGTTAAAAAACCATCCTCACCCCCAGAACCCATGGTCAAGGAATCCTACAAGAAGCTATTGGAGAAGCAGCAGTACGAGTTCATAGGCAACCACTCTGCTGTCAAGATATGCACTTGGACAAAGAAGTCGCTGAGAAATGAGGGTGTCTGCTACAAGGAGCAGTTCTATGGCATCAAGTCCCACCGCTGCTGCCAGCTCTCTGTCACAGTGAATTACTGCGACATGGACTGCGTGTACTGCTGGAGAGATCACTACAACGAGCCATTCACGGATATTGACAATCCTAAGGAGCTGATAAGCAAAGCAATCGAAGCCCAACGCAAGCTCTTGTCAGGCTTTGGCGGCCTTGACAAGGTGAACAAGGAAAAGTTCCAGCAGGCCCAGGACCCGAACCAGTTCGCGATCTCCTTGACAGGCGAGACCTTATACTACCCACATCTCAGCGAATTCATCAAAGAAATAAAACAGCATGGAGGATCATCCTTTGTTGTAACCAACGGCATGCTGCCTGACATCATCCAGAACTTGGAGCCTCCTACCCAACTCTACCTGTCGATCGATTCACCGAACAAAGAGCTCCAAGAGCAGATCTGCAAACCGCTCCACAAGGATTCATGGGAGCGGCTCCTGAAAAGCTTAGATATCCTCAAGACCCTAAAACCCAAGACAAGGACCTGCCTGCGCATCACATTGATCAAGGATATGAACATGATTAAGCCTGAGAACTATGCAAAGCTAATATCCAGTGCAGAGCCGCATTTTGTTGAGGTCAAGGCATACATGTTTGTTGGAGCCTCGCGCCTCAAGCTCTTGATGGAAAACATGCCTCTGCATGAAGATATCAAGGGATTCGCAGCAGAGATAGCAAAGCACTGCGGTTACAGGCTCATTGATGAGCACCCTGCCTCAAGGGTTGTTCTGCTGATGAAACAAGACTTCCCAGAAAGAATCATGAAATTCTAGACAGTTAGAATAAGTCCCCAAGGCCCTGGATTGATTACCTTTGTCTTGTCTATCCTGTCCCTCAATCCTGCGTTCTCATGCAGATGCCCTGATATCGCAATCTTGGGCTGGACAAGCTTGATGAACTGCCGTATTGATTTGCTGCCTGCAGACTGGTCAAGCACAAGGTCTATCTTTGTGCCGTATGGCGGAGCATGCGTCACCAGGATTATCTTCTTGTCCTCGCTTATCTTCTTCATTGCCTCTTTTGACCATTTCTCAAAACCAGGGTCTTTCAGGGAAAACCCTCCACCTCCATATACCATGAACACATAACCGTCTGTCTCAAGCAGTTCCTTGTGCATGAACTTGACATTCTTTGTTCTGTCGCAGACCTTCCTGAGCACATCCTCATCTTCATGGTTCCCGTGCGTCATTATCACAGGTATGCCTATCTCATCCAGCTTCTCAACCAGCTGCCTCATGGAATCACTGAAGATTGTCACATCCCCAGCGCAGACAACATATTCTACATTCTCCTTCTTGGCAAGGGCAACTATCTTCTTCAGCATATTCATAGAACCATGCAGGTCAACAAAAGCAAGTATTTTCATGCATGTATTCCAAGGATATTTGTTTATAAAGTTTGTTGTTTTGACGAAAGCATTAAATATTCAGGCCAGATATCATATTGGGTGATATGCAATGCGCGTCAAAGAAATAGTGAAAAAAGCCGTGACCATCACGGGTGACAAGACACTTAAGGAAGCTGCCAAGTTGATGGCTGATCAGGGCATCGGGTGTTTGGTCGTTACTGCTAACGGCGACCTTGTAGGGCTTGTGACAGAGCGTGATGTCCTTAAGAAAGTGTCAAAGGATGTTGATTCACTCAACAAGCCTGTAAGAGATGTGATGTCAACCAAGATAATTACAGTTGAACCAAGAACACATATTGATGATGCTGCTAAGATCATGAGCAAGCACAAGATCAAGAAGCTGCCTGTTTTGGATGACGGCAAACTTTTAGGTATAATAACATCAACTGATCTGGTTTCAAACTCTGCAGATTTTGGCGGTTGCTATCTCTTTGATTGAAAGAGCAGTCGCGGCATCTTCTAAAGGTTTATAAATAAAAAGAATTTAGCATCCTATAATGCACAAGCTCAAGAAAAAAAAGGGAAAAAAGACAGTCACCCATCACTTTCACCATGTCAAGGAAAAGGATGGTTCTAAGAAGCATGTCTATCTAGGCACCAGCAAGAAGAAAGCAGAGGAAAGGCTCACCAAGCTCCAGCTTGAGAGGATGCGCTCTGATGACAAGCTCTTCAAGGACATCGAAAAAGTACAGACAAAGCTCAATAAGCTTGGCCATCACAACAGGCACTATGATGATGTGGTGCGCGACATCCGTATGCGCCACAGCAAGCAGACCCAGGTATCAAAGCTTCTCAGCAAAGAGATAAAGACAGCATTCCCTTTTGCTGGCTATCTGCTAACCTTTCTTATCATCGTCTTCCTTGGAGCTGGCTGGATATTCCTGAACAGCACGCCTTCAATAACAGGAGCTTCTGTCATTAATGCCACAGCAACAACCACAATAAACAATATCATCGCAGGCTCATTCGGCATGCTTGCATTCATCATAATAGTCAGCCTTGTCCTGCACTACTCAGACTACAGACACCACCACAGGCATGACAAGTACAAGCCGCAGAATTGATTACTAACGCCGCCAGCATTAATTCTATTGCCGTCAGCCTTGCCTAGCGAGCTGAAGGATTCAGTAGCAGCTAGCAATGCAGTTGGGCAGACAGAAGCGGTAAATTATGCAGAGCGAGCGCATGCTGGCGGCAAAGGTCATGGCGCTGTTCACATCACAGCATAATAATCCTCTAGAACAAGCTTATCTATCTCTTTCAGATCCTTCACAATATACAGCTTCCCCCTGCCTATCTCAACCAGCTTCTCTGCAAGGCTTTTGCCTTTGTCATCAAGATTTATTCCAATAAGCGATATAGTGATCCCATTCGTCCTTGCAAACGATGCAGCCTCAAGCGTTGCCTTTTCAGGATCATCCCCTTTTGTCGGAAGCGCATCACTCAGCAGAAGAAGATGCTTTGTGACATTGGTGCTTGGGAACATCTCAACAGCCTTCTTGATCGTTGCGGCCATGTCTGTCTCTGCAGAGGCCCTTATCCTGGTTATGGAATTAAGCAACAGCGAAAAGTCCCTTGTCGGCTCTATCACTTCCTTGATCTCTGTGCCAAACACAATAAGCCCTACTCTATCCCGCTCCTGAATCGCCTTGTACGCCAATGCAACCCCTGCCTTCTTGCACACCCCTATCTTATCGCCTTTCATGCTTCCGCTTGCATCCATTGCATAGACAATGTACACTTCTCCCTTGCTCTGCCGCTCATGAGTCTTGAGGTCAGAGAGCTCTATCTCGCTATGCCCTCTGCGTATCGCTGTCTTTGCTGATTTCTTGATCGCGACATCCTTGTACCTATCCCCTTTACGATAATCCCTGACATCCTGCTTGTCTCCATAGATGCTCTCTTTCTTATGGACCCTTTCGCCATGTACGCCTTTCGGCACTATATTGTCCAGCTCTTGGATATACAATACAAGCGATGCCAGCTCTATGCCTTTCTCTGTTATCAGTCCCTGCTTGTCTATTATGCCGTCTTTCTTGAACCTGTCAAGGTTCTCTTCAATCCTTTTCTTGAGCTCTCTTTGAAATTCAGGTATACCTAGATTCTTATCAAGATATTCAGGGTCATACCCAGAGACAGCCCGTATCAATGATTCGCCGAACATGCTCTTGGTCATTGTGAAATTCTTCACAAGCCTCTCGAACATCATGTCTGGCGTGAAAGCACCTATCCCCCTATTGAGAGCCTCCTCTATCACCATGCCTTCATCTATAACGCTCTGGTCATTCTCCAACACAGAATGCATGAGCTTCTCATCTACATCCTGCAGTTCAAGCTTGCCTGTCAGCTCTTCTGCTTTTGAGAATTTAGAGACATCTACCTTTGCTTGTTCTCTCTCTTCGATGCTGCTAGGGAACATCAACGGCTTCTGCTTCATTATAAAGCCCGTGCAGCTCCAAGAAATCCTTTAACTTTTCCCTGATAAGCTCTTGTGGTGTCTGAAGGTATTGCGCAGATGGCTTGAGCTTTATCCTATGGCTCAGCACTGAAACAAGGACATCCTGCACATCCTGCCATGAAACCTGCTGCTTTCCATTTATTATAGCATTTGTCTGTGCTCTTTCATACAGCCCGATAGATGCTCGAACACTAGGAAACTTCTCAAGCCTGTCTGAATCCCGAAGCTCACGCACAAACATAACAGCCAGCTTCCGTACATCCTCGGGAAATTCTATAAAGTGCTGAGACTTCTGTTCGACTATCTGCTCTTCATTCTCCAGGTTCTCTGGATAGTCCATGTACGCTACATCAAACCTGTCAAGCAATACATCAGAAAGAGGTTCTGTGCTTGTGTCTTCTGGATTCATTGTAGCTATAAAGATAAAGTTTGCCTCAAGATCAACATCATAGCTTCCTATTGTCACGATCCGTTCCTGCAGAGCCTGCAACAATGCATTCTGCAGTTTCTCTGGAGCTCGGTTCAGCTCATCAAAGAACAAGACACCGTTGTTTGCCTTGAATATCTTGCCTGGCGTGAACGCTTCCATAGATAGAGGTCCGAACTTGATCGCTTTTGCAGGATCGATATCACCGATAAGATCCTCTGCAGTAAGGTCTGGGCTGCCCTGCACCCTGACAAACCGCTCCATCCCTTCTATGCTTGTTATGCTCTTATCCTTCCCAGCCCTGCAGGCCGGACACACAGGGTTCTCAGGTGAACAATGATAAGGACAGTCATTCACATCTATCTCTGGCAGCAACTGGGCGACATTCTTTGCAAGGGTTGTCTTCCCGATACCTGGCGGCCCGACTATCAACAGGTTCCGTCCAGCCATCAGCGCTGATTTGACCTGCTGCTTGACAGCGCCCTGTCCGACTATCTCCTCAAACTCCTTCCGATGTTCAAGAAATGTGCTTTTCAGTTGTTCTGCTAGTTTCATGACACCCTAAATATGAAGAAGGAGATTTATATACCTTTTCGGGAAGGTTTTTATATTTCTGAGTCTTAACTGAGACGTTTGGTCTAGCGTTTGCTGAATATGTCCCTTGCCTCTTCGAGCTCCTCGTGGCTGCCGATGTCATACCAATGCTCCTCAAAAGGATATGCAAACACATCCCGCACTGTCATCAGGTGTATGACAAAGTTTCCTGTATTGTCTGGCAGGCCTTTCTCTGCAATATGCCGCTTCATCTCTCTTACATCTTCTTTTGTGAACATATAGACAAGAGTCGCTGCAAGGCTTGACTTTGGCTGTTCTGGCTTTTCCTCAAAGCT
>JAHWIS010000098.1 GCA_019322385.1 Candidatus Woesearchaeota archaeon | reverse complement strand
CCAGCGCAATGGCCAGGCTATGCGACCGCGGCATGAGACTTCAGATTTGTGGTTTTGTTTAAAAAGTTATCCTTTGCTCAGCAGAGGAGATTCCTATCGACATAAGGTATCAGATAATCTTCTGTTGTGAATGAGAGCTGTGAGAATTCTTGATCGTGTGCGCTGTTGTAGTTGTCATGCGCTTTTGTGCCATCTTTCAAGCAATGGCTGAATCTGCAGAAATACATGCCAAGCCCAGCAACAGATACATCTGCAGTCATTTTCAATTCCATATCAGCGTGAGGCACAGCCTTTTTCAGGTCTATCTCCTTGCTCTCCCATTGTTTTATGGTCTCCATAGCCTGTATGTATGCTGCATAGACTACATTAATGTCTGCATATATTGGGCCCCATCGTTCATCTGTTCTCATCACAAGCTGGCCTGCATCATATTGCCTTGATTCAAGGTCTTCAGGGCTCAGGAAGCCAATTTCTGCTATTTTCTGCTCTCTTGGCACTGCTATGCCGCACCCTTTGACAATGTCAAATTCCCTGCCTTTTATGTCTGTATATTTGCGATTATTTATGTGTTTAAAGCTTAAAGAATGAGTTAATCCTTCTTTTGAGCCGTTTTGACCCTTTTTAAATCTATTCACATTCAAAGAGAACATTATATCTGCAAATAAGTCCATACCTGGGCTGTAGAACTGAATATCGTCTTTTAACGGTCTCAGAATAGCCTCCAAACCTTCTTTAACAGACGTTTTAATCATGCCCCCCTACGATTTATAATGGAAAATTACTACTTCTCAGTCATTAATCATTTATAAATGTTTGTATCAGACCAGGAAAATAAGAATAATAGATAATAAAGGATTTTAAGGAGAGAGGTGCTTTATATCATGCACCAGGGGCTTCATGGTCTTGGTGACCTCTTTCAGGACAGCAGGCCTTGAATCAGATGTTGCCTTTTCTGCAAAAAGCTCTGTCATTGCCTTGATCTCTTTCTGTATTGTGTCTGCGAAATCCTTGAACATCTTGAACTTGTTTGTCCATCCTCGTCTCTGGAAATCCTTTACCCTGCATACATTGCTCAGCTTGTCTGCATTCACCTTTGCAGTGCTCATCCTCTGGAACAGGGAATTTGCCATCTTTTCTCCAAGCCCTTTCAGTGCTGCAAGTACTTTAGCATTCTCAGTCAGGTCTGCTTTTATTGCTTCCATCTCTTTCATACAGGCATTCCGTCCCATCTCATTCATCGCAAGATCATATGTCGCGACAAAATGCAGCATCCTCTGATAAGCGTATACGATTGGAGGCACAAAACTCAGCCATTGTTCTGCAAGCATTTCAGAAATCTTTCGAAGCCTCTTTTGTCTTTTTCTATCGCTTGGTATATCCTTGTATTTCCATACCATGATATGTCACCTCATCTTTAATCATGAAAATATGAATAGATACCTAGCCATTGCTTTTTATAAACTTTTGCTTTATTTTTTGGTATATGTTCCGGTTCTGTATAATCCACCACAATCTTTATATATAGTCCATTTTTCCTTAAAAACTACCTAGCGGGGTGGGGCAGCCAGGAGTGCCCGAAGGGCTCATAACCCTTAGGTCGCTGGTTCAAATCCAGCCCCCGCTATTCTTAAGGTCTGTAAAATGAAAAAGAGACTTTGCATCCTCACGATTCTCCTTATACTTTTCTCATCACCAGCGCTTGCTCTGTGGTACTATGACAGCAGCTCAGTGACTGTTGACATCAGGATATCTTCGGGCCTTGACATCACAAGGCCGCCTAATTCCCTGCTTGATTACGTCACTGCAAATGTGTCTTTTGCTCCGCAGGATTCAGAGTCACAATCAGTCTTGAGCATCGATGCAGTTCCAGAGCCTTACAGCACAGATGGTGATGTTGCGTTCAGATGGGATGATCCTGTGCCAAATAATCCTGGATTTGAGATAACGACAAGGGTGAAGACAAAGAGTATATTCCATGATGTGCCAGAGATACGATTCCCTTACTTAGGATTCCCTGATGATGCAGCGCAATATCTGCTTCCTGGAGAGATAATCGACTCCAACAATTCCAAAGTGATAGAGAAAGCTTCTGAGCTTGCTGCAGGTGAGGATGATTATTATGAGGTTGTGTTCAAGTTCGCTGACTGGACAAAAGAGAATGTCGAGTATGACCTGAGCACATTGAACACAAAGGCTTCGCAGAAAGCCAGTTATGTCCTTGCAAGGAAAGACGGTGTCTGCGACGAGATAACTACTCTGTTCATCGCGATGCTCCGCGCAGTAGGAATACCTGCAAGGTTTATCTCAGGCATTGCTTACACAGAATCTGACAAGTTCCCCCAGAACTGGGGCGCGCATGGCTGGGCAGAGGTGTATTTCCCTGGCACTGGCTGGGTTCCTTTTGACGTAACATACGGACAGTACGGCTTTGTCGACCCCACGCATGTAAAGCTCAAGGAAGCGCTTGATGCAGGTGAGTCAGACACAAGATATGAATGGCTTGGCAAGGATGTCAAGGTTTCTGCAAACCCTATTATCGTATCTGCTGATCTCGTCGACAAGCAGGGCTTTGTGCCTGGCAATGTCGAACTGAGCCTTGACATGCTTCAGAAGCAGGTCGGGATCGGCTCTTACAACCTTGTAGAAGCTACAGTAAAGAACAAGAAGGACAGCTATGTCTCTTCTTTCATCTATCTTGCAAGGATAAATGAGCTTGAGGTCGAGGGCAACAACTACCAATCTATAATGCTCAAGCCTCTTGAGACAAAAAAATTCTACTGGGTCGTGAAGGTCATAGAATCGCTTGACTCACACTTCACATACACATTCCCTATGTCGATAGCTGATGTGAGGAACAACACTGCTGATGCAGACTTCCAGGTCATCCCTGGCGCGACTGTGTTCTCGATGCAGGACATGGAGCAGGTTGTCGACGCTGCGATAAAGGAAGAGGAAAAGGTCTATTCAAAGAAGATAGAGATAGACTGCGCCCAGGAGGAAGAGTTCTATTATGTTTATGACGACCCGAACATAGAATGCACTGCGGCAAACACAGGCAATTTCCCTTTCAAGGACCTGCAGTTCTGCTTCAGGGATGAGTGCAGGACAGCAGACCTTGGTATCTCGCAGCAGAAGGCATTCCCTTACACTGTCCACTCGCCAAAGCCTGGAATAAACAAGATACCTTTTACGAGAGAAGGCAAGGATGTCTCAAGATCATTCTTCTATGACTTGGATGTCTATGACGAGCCGAGCATTGTCATCGATGACATTGAATACCCTGCGCAGATAGAGTTCAAGCAGCCCTATGTTGTCGCATTCACACTCAAGAAGAAATCCTCTTCAATACCGCAGGACATTGTCATCACATTTGACGCTGCAGGCAATGAAAAGCAGATCGAGATAAAAGCATTGACAGTTGACAAGAAGCTCCTCTTCAACCTCAACAGCCAGGACCTGTCTACAAAGCCCAATGCATTCATCATCTCAGTCAACTACAAAGACCTCAACGAGAAGATATACACAGAAAAAGAAGAGTTCGATATAGGCCTCGTCAATGTCAAATTCAGCCAGCGCATGGTCATATTCATCCACGACCTGGACAGATGGTTGCGAAATCTATTTAAGTAGATACTGTTTATGTTAACGCCGCCAGCGACGCCTAGCGAGCTGACGGATTATGAATAGGTAATCATCGCAGTTGGGCAGCATGAATCAGGAGCTGGATCAAAGCGAGCGCATCGCTGGTGGTGTGCTGTAAAAAAGGTGCCAAAATGAAAAAACAATTGATAACCATTATTCTAATCATTCTAGCCCTGACTCTGGGCTGCGCAAAGCCAGATACTGCTCCAGAAGAAGAGCCAGTGCCTGGTGTCGACATCACTGACAAGTCATTCTGCGAAGCAGATGGTGACTGCATCTGCGGAGGTATTGACACAGATGGCAGCTGTTTCATGGGCAACAAGGATTATTATGAACAGAATGTCAAGAAAGCAAGGGACTGCCCTGACTTCTGCGAAGGCATTGCAGGCAATCTTGTGACAAGATGCGTTGATAACAAGTGCATCCAGATGTTCCAGTGCTTGAAAGATGAGGATTGTGATTCTGGTGCCTGTAGAGGCAACATATGCGTGCGCATGGCATTTGCACAGTGCGGCTCAGATGCTGACTGCAAGACAGGAGGCTGCTCTGGCGAGATGTGCATACCAAAGTCTTCAACAGCAAAACCATCAATCTGCATAATGAGGCCAGAGTATGAGTGCCTTAAGATGATCGACTGCGGATGCGTTGGCGGCAAGTGCGCCTGGAAGACAACGCGTGGATACGATGACTGCGTAGAGGAAAAGAGCTGAGTAGTATGACTCCAAAAAAACAAACACAGAATATTGAGAAATTAGTGCCTGACACTTCTGTCATAATTGAAGGGCTTTTGTCAAAGCACATCGAGAAGAAAGAGATACTTCCTGCCAATGTCATAATCCATGAGGCTGTGCTTGCAGAGCTTGAGCACCAGGCAAACCAGAACAAGTCCATAGGTTTCCTTGGCCTTGATGAGATTGACCGCTTGAAGAAGCTCTCGCAGCAGTTGAGTTTTGAGCTGTCATTCGGAGGAAAAAGGCCTGGTGCCCGCGAGATAGAGCATGCAAGGCTCGGCGAGATAGACTCCTTGATACGCGAGCTTGCCTTTGAGAACGACGCAACCCTCATGACAACAGATAATGTCCAGGCAAGGATAGGCATGGCAAAAGGCATCTCTGTCATCCTGCTGGAAGTAGGAGCGATCAAGAAAAAGATAGATCTTGAGGGATTTTTCGACCTGACAACCATGAGCGTACATCTGCGTGAGAATGTCCCTCCTTTT
>JAHWIS010000097.1 GCA_019322385.1 Candidatus Woesearchaeota archaeon | reverse complement strand
TTGAAGTCGCTATCCTGTTCTTGAGTTTAGGTGCCATTAGACCCAAAATATTTAAATATGTATTTAAATATTGTTAAGTTTAAGGGGGTGAATGATGAAACTCATATCGCACAAGATATTCTTGAAGCACGATCTTCTGGACCATCCTGAAAGAGCTGAGCGTATAAGGAAGGCGTTGAAACTGTTTCCCTATGAGCAGGCAACTAATGGTTCTATATATCTGAGCAAGGTCCACACCCACCGGTACATAGACAAGGTAGAAGAAGCATCCAAGGAAGCAGGGGATGGATTGAAATTCCTGGATGCAGGAGAGACATATGTAGGCAAGGACACTTACCGCGTTGCCTGCTATGCTGTAGGTGCTGCTGTGCAGGCAGCAGAGTATGCTAAAAAGGGAAAGAATGCATTCGCTCTTGTACGGCCACCAGGACATCACGCTCATCCAGACTGGACAAACGGGTTCTGCATCTTCAACAATATCGGGATTGCAGCTGTGCATCTTGCAGAGAAGAATGCAAGGGTATTGATCATCGATATTGATCTGCATCGCGGTGATGGCACATCTGAGATAGTGCAGGAGTTCAATCATGAGCTTGGTGACAGGATGTATTATTTCTCCATCAACCAGATAGGAGTCTTTCCAGGGATGAGCCTGGATGAAGGTAATATCAGGAATGTGTATGTAGAGCCAGAGACAACAGAGGACCAGTATATCGAGATACTGCACAAGGAGATACCTGCATTGATGCACAAGTTCAAGCCCTCAGTGATTGCTATATCTGCAGGGTCTGATTCTTTTCATCGCGACAAGGAGATGCATCGTGAGAGATTAGGTTGTGGATTATCCTTGACAAAGAAGACAATCTATGCTCTGAAGAAGATCATACACAGCAAACCATACTTTGCAGTGCTTGAAGGAGGTTATGATCCTGACAGTGTTGTCGAGGGGGTCGGTGCTTTCTTAGGGGTTATTGTGAAGGGAGATGAAGAGAAGAAGAAACCTGTAGCTAAGAAAGTGAAGAAGGCTAAGAAATTACAAAAAGGAACAATAAAGAAAAGGGCTTCGCCAAGGAAAAGATTGAAAAAAGGAAAAGCGGCGAAGAAGAAGAGCGTGAAGGTGAAGCGAAAAAAGGCAGTAAAGAAGAAAAAAGCAAAGAAGAAAAGAGCAAAGCCTGCAAAAAAGAAGAAAGCTGCTAAGAAAAAGGCAAAGCCTAAGAAAAAAGCTGTGAAAAAGAAAGCAGCAAAGAAGAAATAGCTAAACCATCAAGATCTTTCTGAGGAATCTGGTTTATATTGTCTTTTCTGGAGAAAATAAGGGTCGATGCATTCATCAACAGAAAGACGCTTTACTGTCTTGTAGATTATCATCTTATGCGCGCTCCTGGTTGACTTGAGGAAAATATCCAATGTGTTCTCGCTCCTGCCAGACAGCGCAAGGTAGAGATCAAACAGTTTGCCTTCTACAGAAAAAGAAGTCACCTTATTCTGGCTCACCTCTGAACATTGCTGAGAGAACTCTGGCTCTTCCCCTGCCTCAGCAACTGCAAGGAACTCAAGATTGCTTACCATCTTCAGCTCATCCTTGTCAGGCGACAGGATATAGACCACGCGGTTCACCAGACGTGTCGGCTTGACCAAAGGTGATGTGATCTCTGCATCAACAGGAGGGCGGCAGACAGGACAATAATCGCCAGGCAGCTCTGTCCTTAATTCATAAGAGACCTCAACAATCTGACGTTTGCTTCCTACACTAGACAATGATCTTGCAATATTCCGATATCTAGAAACCAATTCCTTGCGGATCCTGGTTGCCTCCTGAGCAGTCAGCTTGCCGGCCTGCAGTGTCTGGGGAAGCATATGCCTCTGCACCCAATCCGCAGAAGAAATGTTACTCATTTGCCAACGCCTTTGCATATCGCCCATTTTCAAATGCGCCATATAAGTATAAGGTCACAGAAGTATAAAAACATTCGTAACAACCAATGGCTGGGAACTCTTTTTAAATCTTTCGATTTGTAGTCACTCGAGGGTGGTTATAATCCGACATGTTTAAATAATAGGATTTGCTATCTATTTGAGGGGGATTGAATGGCATTTTTTTTCAGTGATAATCCTATAGCATTGTTTCTAGCGCTTATCGTAGTTGTCGCTGTATTGAGGGTCCTGCTAGGCAGACTCAAATGGTTCCAGGGCAGCAAATCTTCATACATACTTCCTGTTCTTCTTGGAGTCATACTGCTTTTACTGATTTTCCCTGGCCTGCTGAGCACAGCAAGCTATGGACTGCCGTTCTTCATGCTGGTTGTGATGTTCCTGTTTGCGCTGGGAGCACTTTTCTTTGCTCTTGGTGTGCAGAAAGGCATATGGGAGTTCCTGAAACAGAGCAGCCTGCTCAAGACAATACTCAAGATAGTGATCATCTGCATCATAGCATTAGCAGCATCAAGCGCATTCGGAGAGAGGCTGCTTGAGGACACATCAGTCTCCATAGTTGATGCGATCGAGCCAGAGCAGGAGAATGTTGAGATCGACTTTGCGCCGATATTCACAAGACAGGCATTAGGGTTGATACTGATAATCACTGTCCTAGGGCTTGCATTTATCTTTATCAATCTTTCACGGTAAGGTTTATAAATGCTTATTGGTAAGTGGTTCTTATGGCAAAAAAAGACGTGGAGCATATAGTCGATGACGCTATCAAGCCTGTCTTAGGTGTGAGCATCGATGAGCTGAACAAGGATATTTCTGAGAAACTGGAAAAGAGCCCTCTTGCCTCTTTTGATATCGACATAAAGATGAAGTTCAAGGCTGCGAAAAAGAGGTTCAAGCAGCAGTTCCTTGGCAGATTGCTGCGGGCAAGCTATGGCAATATATCAGATGTTGCGAAGAAAGCAGGGGTTGATCGCAGGAGTATCCACCGAATAGTCAAGGATGCTGGCATAGATGTGGGTAAGATGCGCGAGGAGATGATCAAGCCATATCAAGTTCGGCAGAAAGCTGTCGGCGATATCATCGAGAATGTGCTTGAGAACTACAAGGCAGTCATCCATCCTGAACGCATCGCAGAGGTGTACAAGAATGTTGATTCTGTCTCTAAAGAGATACTTGATGAGCTGCCTGAGAAAAGGATCACACTGAAGAAAGCAGAAGAGGAGTTTGAGAAGGAATATCTCCGCAAAGCCCTTGCTGCAAATGACGGCAATGTCACGAAGACTGCTAAAAAAATTGGATTGCGGTACGAGACATTGCTTCGGAAACTTAAATCGCTGGAACTTAGATGAAAAGGAAAATAGATTTAAATATAATATCTTAATCTCAAGTTCTTATGGGCTCGTAGCTCAGTAGTAGAGTGTTCCGTACTGGCAACAAATGGTTACGCCCATTTGATATGCAAAGTGCGGGATGCGCTCGCTGACGCTCGCTTACCCACACAAGGGCGCTTAGCTCAGGAGTAGAGCGCAACGTTCGCAACGTTGAGGCCACGGGTGCGATTCCCGTAGCGTCCACTCGGGATTGTAGTGTAGCTTGGCAGCGGCAAACTTGGCGTTTGCCTGGTTGCCGTTGAGCAATATCACTGGCGGTTCGGGGCCGCCCAACCGGGGTTCGAATGGCGAAGCGTTTCTCGCTTCGCTCGAAAGTCCTCGCAATCCCATCACTATCTCTATAAGAACTATTTGGAAAAAGAAACTGGTTTCTCTTCTTATTTCAGTCCCTGTTTCTTGAATTCAGAATATGCCTGCAAGAAGTTCAGCAACATCTCAGGCTTTTCCATTCCAGTCATTTCGGAAATGATCTGAAACGTAGTCTTGTCATTGCAGTCAGGCTTCTTGTCGTATATGGAATAATAGCAAAAGAACAAAGCCTTGCCGACAAGATCGCTGTTGCATTCAGTTATACCTTTCCCTGCAAAACTCTCTAGCTTCTCAAGAAGAGGTCTGAATTTTTTCGCGTTCAGCTTTACAGTTATCTGATCAGTGATTTTACCCACCTCATTTGTAGCTTATGATCAACTGAAAGGTGCTAATCTACACCTAATGGTTACCTAAATGTATAAAAAATATTCTATCTAGTGCGATTTCATCAAAAATACACCTAACAAGAAAAAATATATAATTTTGACAAAAAATAGGCTATATCCAACACAATCCCTGTCAAATGAGCCGAAACAAATATAAAACACAGTGGTTTTGACATGCCTCAGGGGGTGCAAAGCAGGTTCAAAAAACAGCAAAATAAGGAGCTAGATCTTGATAAAACATACTCCCAGCTTTTTGAAGATCTGCC
>JAHWIS010000096.1 GCA_019322385.1 Candidatus Woesearchaeota archaeon | reverse complement strand
TTGTCTCTTCGCAGCCAGCTATTATCTCTGGGATAAGATCTGCATGTTTTGTATGGATCTCACTTACAAGATCGCATCCGTCGTCAATAGTTATATGAGGCTTGAAAGCTATGACTTTCTCGATGTACCTATAGTAATCTTCATTGTTCTCTCCTTTGTAGCCCCATACCTTGACACCTTCTTCTGCTAATGTAGCAGCAACATCATCCTGCGTAGAAAGAGGATTGCATCCTGTGATAGCGACCTCTGCTCCGCCGGCAATAAGAGCACGGACAAGAAGCGCTGTCTCTTTTGTGACATGCAATGCCATGCCTATGCGTATGCCTTTCAATGGTTTTTCCTTAGAAAATCGTTCATGGACCTTCATCAATGCCTGCATGTGCTGCTGCGCCCATTTGATGTTGCGCTCGCCCTGCTCTGCAAGCTTGATATCCTTGACTTCATACCCGTCTCCAGTATCCATACCACACCTCTTTCCCTTCAGACATACCAGCAAACATTAATAAAGGTTTCCGTATTTTTTACGAGCATGGATGCTGAAGAGCTGAGGAAAAAGCTTCATCCAGAAGCAGGAAAGAAAAGTCTGAAGGAAACCTACAACAAGTACAGCACTGCGATAAACATCGCGATTGCAGTCATCTTCATCATTGCATTGTTCTCTGTCTTTGCCATGTGGCAGACTCCGAAAAAGACTATAGGGCCGCCTACAGCCTGCTTCAAGCATGATATCTGCACCAAATTAGTGTTTGCAACAACCCCTGAGGAGCAGGAGATCGGATTGAGTAACCACACAGCGCTTCCTGAAGGCACTGCAATGCTCTTCATCTTCCATAAATCAGATGTGCAGGCAATGTGGATGAAGGACATGAGTTTTTCCATAGACATATTCTGGATAACTGAAAAAGGCAAGATTGTCCACATAGAGAAGAATGCCCAGCCCTGCACCCCTCCGATGTGCGAGATATACGAACCTCCTATCCTTGTCAAATATGTCCTAGAGACAAACGCAGGCTTTGCAAAAGAGGCAAATCTTTATGATGGCGACAAGGTAGAGTTCAGCAACCTCCCAAAATGAAGAAAGTCCTGATTGAAAAGATAATTCCAATTCTTAAGAAAGAGATCAAGCAGTTCCAGATGCCTATTGTCAGCGAGGTAGCATTGCGCAGGGACCCTTACAGAGTCCTAATATCCTGTCTCCTAAGCCTAAGAACAAAAGATGAGACAACAGCAGGAGCATCAAAGCGCCTTTTCGCAAAGGCAAAAAACCCAAAGCAGCTCGCAGCACTTCCCATAAAGCAGATAGAGAAACTCATCTATCCTGTGGGGTTCTACAAGACAAAAGCTAAACGAATCAAGGACATCGCAAACATTCTCATAAAAAAATACAACAGCAAAGTGCCTGATGACCTTGATGAACTATTAAAACTCCACGGCGTAGGACGAAAGACTGCAAACATAGTGATTACAATAGCCTTCAAGAAGCATGGAGTCGCAGTCGACACCCATGTCCACCGCATCAGCAACCGCTTAGGTTACGTCAACACAAAAACACCTGAAAAGACAGAATTTGCATTAAGAAAAAAGCTCCCAAAGAGACACTGGCTGATCTACAACGATCTTCTCGTAACCTGGGGCCAGAACATATGCAGACCCATCTCCCCATTATGCTCAAAATGCAAGATCCGGCCTTACTGCAACAGGGTAGGTGTCAGAACCAGTAGATAAAAAATAAAAAAAATAAAAAAATCAAATCATTTACTCAGCTTCTGCCAATGCATAGATTGCCTTCAGTGCCACGATCAGTGCTGCTGGTACGATGAACAGCATCATAGCGGTGAAGATTGACTGCAGCATAGGTCCTACAAACTGTACGTTTGATAGGAGCTGTCCGCCAAGGCTTGTCATAACTACAAGCACCAAAGCAGCGAACAAGAAGCTGTTTGTCTCTTTTCCTGTGACGTTCAGAAAGCCGACGATCAATCCTAAGACTATCAGGACTGTTGTCATGACTGTGCCGAGCGGCCAGAAGCCTGCGATGATCGCAACGATCAGACCGACTATAAAGGCCCAGCTGCCTACTTTCTGCACGACATTTACATGCTTTTTCATTTAACCACCCCTTTTGGTTAATTCTAAGTGTTTATAAGCAAGACTGAAAAGAAAGTTATAAATCTTTCGGTTATTCTGCATTTTATATAAAAAGAAACAAAACCACTTCCCAGTAAAAAAAATAACTTTATATATCCGCGCCCAACCCAAAAAAGCGCATGGGAAGCGTTATATTCAAGAGGCCGCCTCTACGTAGGTTCAGGAAACAGGGTTCTGACCTTTTTGGTGTTGACATGCACTTCCATACAAGGTATTCTATGGATGGTGTATCAAGGATCACCAATATGGTCAAGAAGGCAAAGAAGAAAGATATAGGGTTTGCTGTCACAGACCATAATGAGATAAAAGGAGTCATCTCCGCATTCAAGAACCGGAAAGGGGCATTGGTCATCCCAGGCATTGAAGTCAGCTGCAGGAACGGCACGCACATCATCTCATACTTCTACACAAAAAGCGAGCTAGAGCAGTTCTTCAACAAAAAGATCAAGCCAAGGCTGAAGAAAAATCCATACAGGGCAGACATCAGTGTAAGCGAACTGATAAATGAGCTCAAGGATTATAATTCAATAATCTGTGCACCGCATCCTTTTGCAGCAGGAGCTGTGAGCCTACAGAAGATCAACCCTACAAAAAAACTAATCAAGTCACTCGATCTTGTAGAGGTCATCAATGGCTATAACTTCAGGCGATTCAACATGAAGGCAGTCTATTGGGCAAGCTCGCACAACAAGGCAATGTGCGGCGGTTCTGACGGCCACACCACATTGGAGCTGGGCAAGGTCCTGACATTCACCAAAGGAACTGACATCGAGTCGATATTCAAGGAGATGCTCAAGAACAGGGCTGTTGTGATAGGAAAGGAAGAGCACCTCATCTTCAAGATGTACATGACTGCAAGAAAAGAGACTGCATATCTTAGACAGAGCAAGAAGCAGAAGATGGCTATGAAGGTGCTGCGTTCCCAGCTCGGCTCTGAATACAGCAACGTGAAGAGCAAGCTGAAGCAGGGCAGGATGTCTCCATTGCTGGAACGTCACCCCTTCAAGGACAAGTCAACATCTGCTGCAATCCAGAGAAAGAAAAGAAAACTATCTAAATGATTCATACGCCTTCTTCATCAGCAATGCATCGCTTTCTATGTTCGGGCTTTCAGAGATAACAACCCCCTTTATCTTAAACTCCTTGAATGACTTCATGAGCTCGCGATACTTGAAGTCAGATTCCTTGAGCACAAGATGGTTCTTCTCACCTTTAGGGCCATAATTGATGCCTGACATATGGATATGCATGTTGTTCAATACTTTCCTACCAAGGCCTTTCTCCAGTTCAGAAAGGATGTCACAGAACTCAGCATGACTGTTCATCCTGCCTGTGCGCGCATGCAGATGTGCAAAATCAACGCACGGCAATACCTGCTCCACATCCTGCGACATCTTGATAGTCTCTTTCAGGCTGCCCAGCTGCGTCGCTTTTCCGGTTGTCTCTGGCCTGACCCAAAGACCAATACCTTCATCCTGCAGTTTAGCAACGATCTTCTTCATCTCATCCCTTACCTTTGTATACACCTTGACAGGGTCCTGCCCCATGAAGTATGCTGCATGGAAGGTAACAGAATAAGCGCCTGCGATGTGCGCAATCCTTGCACTGTCCAGCACCCGTTTCACACTATCCTTCTTTTTCTGCGCATCAAGCGAATTAAGGTTGATATAATAAGGACCATGAGCAGTGAGCATGATATTGTTCTTCTCAGCAGCATCCTTGACCTTCGACGCCAGCTCTGGCTTCATCCGCACCCCACGCACAAACTCCAATTCCATCGCATCCAGCCCGAGCTTCCTTACAATCTCCACACCAACAAGGCTCCCCCTATCCTTAGAAACTATCGGTGTCCCTGCTGTTCCAAAAACAAGCTTGGCCGGTTTCATCAGTAATCAATCCCTTTCCGCGCAGGAACCTTTTTCCGTTTCTTGTCCTCGACAACAGTCACAAAGTCAGCTATCTTCAAGAATTCCTTTGGAGCTTTCCTTCCGGTCAGATACACATCCACACCGCGAGGAACCTTCTTCAGCATACTGACAACATCAGACACATCAATCAACCCGATCGCTGCAGCCAGGTTTATCTCATCAAGGATCAATAAGTCAGGCGGAGACGACTCAAACAGCTCCCCCTCTGCAAAACCCAGTGCCTGGTTAGCAAGGTCGATATCTTTCTGCAATGGCTTCCGAAGATTAACAAAATCCTTTCTTCCGAACTGATAGACAACAAAGTCCTTGAGCTTCTTCTGTATCTTCCACTCACCGATGTCCTTGCGGCCCTTCATGAACTGCACTACTGCAACCCCACGGCCATGACCTAGTGCCCGCATAGCAACCCCAAGCGCAGCAGTGGTCTTTCCCCCGCCATCTCCTGTATACACGTGAATATAACCTTTTTGTTTTGTTTTTTTCTTTGCCATATTATCACCATCAACTCAAGCGCCGCCAACGCCAGCCTGCGACTCTTTAGTAACATAAACGATAAATCAACACTCGATATATGAATCAATCAATTGAACAATAGGAGCGCTGCTTTGGCGGTGCAACCTCAAAACGGACATTCTGTGCTTGGACATCCGCCTGCAAACTCTGAATCAACACCCATATATTTTTGTTTCGTCTTTTTATCGCCGAATGTGATGACCTGCCCTTCTTTGCTGCCGAAACGATACACTGTGATGCCCTTGCACTTCAGCCTATAAGCCAATTTATAGGCTTTCTCTACATCATCGATGTTTGCAGTGTCAGGGAAATTTATTGTTTTCGATACTGCGCTGTCAGTATGCTTCTGGAATGCTGATTGTATCTTGATATGCCATTCCGGCTTGACGTCAAACGCTGTCACAAACAGCTTCTTCAGCTCCTTTGGCACGCCCGATACCTTCTGCAAAGAGCCGTTCTGCGCTATATCCATCATAAGCTCCTTAGAGAAGAACCCACGTTGCTTTGCGACAAACTCAAAGTCTGAGTTGACCTCAAGCAGCTGCGCTCCGCTCATAACATTACGGACAAAACTCACGCCAAAAAGAGGTTCTATCCCGCTCGAGCATCCTGCTATGATACTTATCGTGCCTGTCGGCGCTATCGTAGTCACCGACGCATTCCTCATCTGCTTATATTTGCGCGCAAGCTTGCTTTTCTTGAAGTTAGGGAAGCTTCCTCTTTCCTTTGCAAGTTCCTGGCTTGCAGACATTGCATGCTTGTGTATGAACTTCATCAATTTCTCAGCGAGCTTCACTGCCTTATCAGAGTTATAAGCTACCCCTAACCGTATCAGCATGTCTGCGAATCCCATCACTCCAAGCCCGATCTTTCTATTAGACTTAGTAGCATCCTCTATCTCTTTCAATGGGAAATTGTTTGCGTCTATGACATTGTCAAGGAACCTTACAGCAAGACGCACCACTCTCTCAAGCCGCTTCCAGTCAATATCTTTTCCCGAAACAAATCTTCCCAGATTAACAGAACCAAGATTGCAGGATTCATAAGGCAAAAGTGGCTGTTCTCCGCACGGGTTTGTCGATTCTATCTTCCCCAGCGCAGGCGTGGGATTATATCTATTCACTTCGTCGATGAATATCATGCCAGGGTCTCCGCCATGCCATGCCATTGTCGCTACCACCCTGAACACATCCTTTGCGTTGAGCTTTCCTGCAGCACTGCCTGTCCGAGGGTTAACTAAACGATAATCATTCCCTTTCTCAACTGCTTTCATGAAAGAGTCAGTCACTGCAACAGATAGATTAAAATTCTGGAATGCCGCATGATCTTTCTTTGCTGTTATGAACTGCATCACATCTGGATGGTCGACCCGCAACACGCCCATGTTTGCCCCTCGTCTTTTTCCGCCCTGCTTTATCACTTCTGTCGCAGTGTCATATATCTTCATGAATGATATAGGTCCTGATGCAGTGCATTTTGTCGAGCTTACAAGGTCTCCTGCAGGACGGATGTTTGAAAAAGAAAACCCTGTCCCGCCTCCGCTCTGGTGTATCAACGCCATATGCTTCAATGTCTCGAAGATGCTGTCCATCGAATCCTCTATCGGCAGCACAAAACATGCGCTCAATTGTCCCATGCGCGTGCCTGCATTCATCAGTGTCGGAGAATTAGGTAAAAACTCAAGGTTTGCCATCATATCATAGAATTCTTTCCGTGTCTCTTCTGCTTTTCCGCCATACCGCAGCTCTATCAGCGCGACATCCCGCGCAACCCGCTTGAACATCTGCTGCGGTGTCTCAATAAGCTTTCCAGCATCATCCTTCAGAAGATATCTTGCTTCAAGAACCTTTATCGCATTGACACTCAATTTCAGTTCATCATGCATGACCCCGAAGAACTTTTTTGTCTGCCTGATGTCTGCATGCAGCCTGCGGTAATCAATGTATGCCTTTGCTGTCCGCTCATACCCTGCCTTTATCAGGATCTGCTCTACAATGTCCTGCACATCCTCTACCTTAGGTACCTTACGGAAAAACTTCTTGTTGACCTCATCGACAATCTGCTTGGTCAGTTTACTAAGTACCTTAGAATCATCGACCTTAAGAGCAGAAAACGCCTTGTGCATAGCAGTAGAAATCTTATCAGGCTCAAATCCCATCAGCCTTCCATCTCTTTTGTATATTTTTGCAGGCATTGTACCTCTTTTTCAATGTCTTTTTAAATGACTAACATTTAAATACTTTTTGCTGTTTTATGCAATTACAGCATTCAGGGGGTGTCACAATGACTACACTGATATATCTGGAAGACAGCTACAAGAAAGAATTCGATGCAAAAGTCACAAAAGCAGAAGCAAAGAACATAATCCTTGACAAGACCATATTCTATCCCAATAGCGGCGGCCAGCCTGGTGACACAGGAGTCCTAGTTATCAACGGAAAAGAGTACAAGGTCATCAACACAAAAAAAGCAGGTCCAGAGACCATCCATGAGGTTGATCAGGAAGGCATAAAAGAAGGCGATCAAGTGACAGGTCTCTTAGACTGGGCAAGGCGCTACAGGTTCATGCGAGGCCATACTGCCTGCCATGTCCTGTCATACATCGTGAACAAAGAGACCGGAGCATTGATAACAGGGAACCAGATATCTGAAGAGAAATGCAGGATCGATTTTGACCTGGAGAACTTTGACAGGGAGCAAATCTCTTCCTTTGAAAAGAAAGCCAATGCCATCATCGCAGAAGGTGTTGAAGTCAACATAAAAGTGCTGCCAAGGGAAGAGGCATTCCAGATACCTTCTGTACTTAAATTAAAGAATGTCCTCCCTCCATCCATAGAGAACATCCGCATTGTAGACATCGCAGGCTATGATGCCCAGGCCTGCGGCGGGACCCATGTAAAGAACACAAGCGAGATAGGCACCATAGAGATAACAAAAGCAGAGAACAAAGGAAAGAATAACAGAAGGGTCTATTTCAAATTAAAAGATTAAAAATCAAAAAATATTACGCAGCTCCTTCTTCCTTATTGATTTCAGGAAGCGGTCTGACAACCGTTATCGGTATCACTCCTGCATCGAACTCAAGCAGCGCGATCTTCAACGGGTTGTACTGTATCTCCTCAAGCTTCTTCTTGCTGAGCTTGATCAGATAAGGAGCGCCCATCGAGACCTGCAAAGCCCTGCTTCCGAGTATCCGTGCCTTTTCATACTTGGTGAATTTTGTTATCTCGTTTTTCTTTTTCGCCATAAAGACACACCTTATATCAGTTTGCGCAGCTCCTGGCTCTTTGCCTGCGCCAGTTCGATCATCTTCGCTGCTTCGTCCATAGACACCGGCACATCGCCGCCCTTCTGGAGTGAGCAGATGTTGCCGTTCTCCAGCACAGAGATTGTCAAGCGCGCATCATAGACCTTCTCTTCATCCTCTGTCGGGTCGATGAGCAGATGGTCGCCGTACTTGAACACTGTGACTGTCACAGGTGTCTTGCTCAGCGGGAGCTTCTCCTCTGTCTTTATCTTGTAGTCTATTGTCGTGCCGTCATATCCTGGGAACACTGCGTCCCTGACCGCTGCCAGTGCAGCCAGCGCGATAGCGTCAAACAGGTTGCCGTTGTCATTTATGGTACAGACATCTATAACTACCATCCACACCTTCTCGCCAGCCTCGACGCAGAGCTTACTCGTGTCTATTGTCTTGCTCTCCCTTATTCCCCTGTCTGTTATACGGGCCAGCTCTATCGCATAGATGTCTGGCGGTCCTGTCTCGAACTCAGGGCTTGACATCGGGAATAGCTCGACATTGACCATCAGGCTTCCTTTATCAGGCGCGTCAGGGTAAGGCTTCATTATCTCCAGCTTCACTCCTGCGATGACTTCTGTGTCTCCTATCTTCACCCGTGCGGATCCTTCTGCGTTCTTGGACACGCCGGTCTCTACCTTCACTTCTCTGTACTGGTCCGGTTTCCTTCCGTCCAGCCTCTCGCTCTTGGATAAGAGTGATATTATTCCTTTTCTTAGGTCTTCATTCATTATGATCACCGTTCTATCAGTTGTTCACTTCGAACTTCTTCTTGAGTGCCGCTTTCTGCACTTCATATATCTGGTCGCATGCTTTCTGCGCCAGCTCGTTCGCTTTCTTGATATCCTCTAGGGATATCTCTCCGTCAAGCTGCAGAAGGCAGAGTTTCTTGGTGCTGTTCACCATTGCCATCGGCACGTCAACTCCATTCTCGTGCGAATCCTCATCATAGTTCAGGTCAAGCAATATTTTATCTTCAACCTTTCCTGCAGAGATTGC
>JAHWIS010000095.1 GCA_019322385.1 Candidatus Woesearchaeota archaeon | reverse complement strand
TTTTTCAAGGAGTTTAGAAGAATTTTCAAAAATAATTTTTTAGGGCGGCTTTAGAAAAGAATAAAGTATCTTGCAGAATTGTTTCTTCTAAAAACTCAAAACCTCATCATGCCCTCTCACGCACCATCTAAGATAATCCTGCAGCTTCTCAAACTGTTCATCTGATTCAAATGGATAGTTCCTCGGGCAGGTCTGGAGCTTGTAGAAGAGTTCGCAGTCATTCTCTCGCAGCATTGAGAGGAACCTTGGGTTGTCGATGTCGAAAGTAGGGAGTGTGACATCGCATATGTTTATCCTTGCGACTGCTTTGTTGCCGCTCATCCTGTACACAACTCTCTCGCGCTCTTCTTTTTTGGAAAGCACATATGGCACCTGGCTTTTTGTCAGGTTGGCCAGACCAAACATCAGGAAATGATACACTCCTGTCAGGAATCCCCAGGTTATCGTCGGTCTTTTGGAAGGGTGTATCATGACATACTTGAACGGTGTCTTTGCCTGGCTCAGCCATTTCTTTATCCTGTGCCCTCCCTGCTCGTCAAGGAACTTTCGGTTATCATAGACATTCTGCGCAATGTCCCATACCTCGTGAGGCAGTTTGAGGGGCTTGCCATACAACAGATTGTTCGCCCTTGTCATCGTTCCGTCCAGGAAGAACAGAGCACTCTTTGTCTCTGGTGTACAGAGCTCTCTGTCTAGATGTTCCTCGATCTCCCGGATGGGCTTGTCATACGCAAAGCCTATGACATAGTCTGCCTCAGGATATGACTCTTCTGAAGTCTCTATGAACCTGCTTATGTCAATGCCTCTTATGAAAGGGCTGTCAGAGTAAAGCCCTACAACCTTCTGCTCAGTCGCTTCAGGATTCCTTTTCACATACTGCTCCGGTGTCTCTCCTTTTTCTATGCGACTGAATCCTGCATCAGGCAGGACATCATAAAGAAAAGGATATCTTATGTTGCCTAAAAAGCTGTCATGTTGGGGGACTATCTTCAACTTGTCAGGAACATCAAACCTACGCTTTGCAAGGAGTGCCTCAAGCCTCTCGACATCTGTGACAACATATGTCCTACTTATGTCAGGGCATTCAAGTGCAGCATCTATGACATACTCAACAAGAGTCCTTCCGCCTATCTCGATGAATGGCTTGCAGTCTTCTCCGATCTCTTCAAGCCATCTGTACTTGTTGGTCCCTGCCAGAATTATTGCATCGACACCTTGTTCCATAAGACAAGCTCCCTCACCTCTTTCCATTGAAAAATAGTGTATTACTGGTATTTTAAGCTTTCCAAGACCAAGCATTAAGTTTAAATACAAGACTGAAATCAGGACAATCCAAGATGGAGGAATTGTACAACAAGCTCAAGGAAAAGCACGTTCTGCCTGATTTTGACCTGCTCAACAAGGAATTCGAGCTCTATACAATAGATGAGGATTATTTCCTTCTGAGGGAGATAAGGAAGAAGATCATCGAGAAGGCAGATTCTGCGGTAAAGCTCTTTGATGACATACTGCATCCTGATCCTGGCTTCTCAAGCTACAGGGAGGCGAATGTCTTCAGCGATTCAGATCGCGATGGCATGATAATCACATACAAGAGGCTTATGCTTTTCAAGAGGTCAGCCACAGAGCTTTCTTTCGAGGACTCTGAAGAGTCTAATGCAAGATTCATAAACAGTTTCGTGAAGGAATGGCCAGACCTGAAAAGATCAGTACTTGCATTTGCAAAGAGGCTGAAAGACAGTTGGGAAAAGGACATTCCAAAAAAAGAGGTTGTGGGGTATCTAGGATGAAGAAGATGATTTTTTTAGGCCCGCCGAATGCAGGTAAGGGCACGATTGGTGCGGAGATAGTCAAGAGGTTTGGTCTCACGCACATCTCTACAGGGGACATGTTCAGGGAGAACATCAAGAACCAGACTCCGCTGGGCATCGAGGCGAAGAAGCTGATGGATCACGGCAATCTCGTCCCTGATGACCTCACGATAAAGATGGTAGAGGAGCGCCTATCAAAGCCTGACTGCGAAAAGGGATTCATACTTGACGGCTTCCCGCGCACATTGACGCAGGCAGAGGCATTGGAAAAGATAACAGATATTGACATTGTCCTCCTGCTTGAGGTCCCTGACCAGGTGATTATAGAGCGTGTCATGGGACGGATACAGTGCAGGAAGTGCGGGGCAGTTTTCCACAAGAAGTTCATCCCGCCAAAGCAGGAAGGTATCTGCGACAAGTGCGGCGGCGAGCTTTACACAAGGGACGACGACAACGAGGATGCGATAAAGGCAAGGCTGAAGATATACTCAGACCAGACCTCGCCATTGATAGAATACTATGACAAGAAAGGCACGCTCAAGCGCATCAATGCAGACAGGCCTGTGCCTGAGATAGTAGCAGACGCGATAAGTGCGATAGAACAAATCTAAGCCATCATCTGCTTTACAGCCATTGTTGCATAGCATCCTTTTGGAAGCGAGAATCTTATCCTATAGGTCATGTCATCGATCTTCTTGATATCAAGGTCAGTTATGTCTATTGCCAGCTCTCTTTCCCCTCCTTCTGCGCTGAGCTCTGGCATGGATTGTATCACAAAATCCCTCTGCGTGATCCCTTCTGTCTCCATCAGTCTCTTGATTATCTTTCCGACATCATCATTGCTGATCTGACTCCCGAATCCTATTATAGGTACTTTTATGCTTTCAAGTCCGGATTTAACAAAAACAAGCTCTCCAAGGCTGTACTGTTGTTTTACAGTTTCCTTATACTTACATTGTAAGTATTCACTCACAGCCATATTCCACAGCCAGCTCTGGTATGCGTGTATGTGCAGCAGCCTTGTCTTCAACGGAAGCCTTTTCATCGCACCTACAAAATCATTAGTATTCTGCGCAAGATGCTCTACAACATATTTAGAATCTATCAAGGAGCACGCCTTCTCGAAATCCTTTTTCAGTATTGCCTTGCCCACTTCTGTGTTCGTGCTTGAGAACCTCTGTTCATCAAAATAATTCACAAACTGCTTGATTGGCTCAGGCTCTTTCTCGCATTCCCGAAGCACGATAGTGAACCTGTTCCCTTCAAGATCCCCGAGGCTGATAGGACTCTTGCCTCTTCCAGCAGATTCCAGGTTAAGGTCCTTTGAATTGAACGATTCAAAATTCCTCTCACTCAACCTTATGCTGGGGTCCTTTATCGATACTGCCTGCCTTGTGACTGCCTGCTTGTCTTTATTGCCTGCAAACCCTATGTCGCGCAGCTTCTTCTTCAGGAACTTGCTTATGTTCTCAAGGACCTTCATTGTTGTGTATCCTTTCTTGTTCAGCCAGAAATAAGCATACTGCCCTTGGTCATCCAGTTCAAGCTTTATGAGCTCTTCTACAACAAAATCCTCAGGAGTTTCTTTTATCTTATACATGTATATTATTGCACCAGAAAGTCTTATAAATATTTGCAATTTATTTGTTTTGGGTGCACCCGTAGCGCAGCCTGGCAAATGGTTACGCTCATTTGATACGCAAGAGGCGGCTCCTAGTGCTTCGCACCGGAGCCACCTGCGAAACAGCGTGACATTTGGGCAAATAGCGCGACTGCCTCCTAAGCAGTAGGTCGAGGGTTCGAAACTCGAATGGGCGAATCTCCCTCCGGGTGCGTCTTTATTTTTCCAAACAAAATGAAACTCATACATCTTTCTGAAGGCCTGCGCATGTTCAAGCGGGCAAGGATAGTCAACAAGCATGGTTTCAAGAGATATGACGGTAATCTTGAGCAGATCATTAGGCAGATCATCGAGTCCTGCTGGAATGGGAAGTATTTCCAGGTCAGCTCTGGTCATTTCAATGAGTTCTATTGCAGGGACTTCGGCATGTGTGCAGAGGCATTGGTCAAGCTCGGCCCCAAGGAACGCGTCATAAAGACATTGGACTATGCACTGACAAAATTCAGGAAGCACGGCCGCATAACAACATCGATCTCTCCGAAAGGCAAGTGTTTTAACTTTCTGACCTATGGCGCAGACTCATTGCCTTTCATCATCCATTCGATACATGTTGCAGATGCAAAAGAAATCCTAAACAAGTTCAAGACATTCCTGAACAGGGAGATAGACTATTATCATGAGAATGTGTTTGACGCCAAGGCATTCCTGGTTAAAGAGGATAGGAATTTCTCGTCAATAAAGGATCATGCAAAACGGAGCTCATCGTGCTATTCCAACTGCATGCTTTACATGCTCAGCACAGACCTTGCTGCATTGGGTTTCAAGAGTTCTTTCCCTGACAACATAATAAGGGATGCTATACTCAAGAAGTTCTGGAGCAGGAGCGGCAATTTCTTCTATGACGACCTCACAAGTCAGGATGTTGTCACAGGAGACGCAAACACATTCCCTTTCTGGTGCGGTGTCGCAAAATCAAAGAAAAGATTCAAGCAGTGCATCGAATCAATGGAAAAAGCAGGCCTTACTAAGCCTTTCCCTCTGAAATACACCACAGAGCAGGGCAGGATCCATGATATGCATCTCATCGACAGGTTATCAGGAGGATATGAGCGCGATTCAATATGGATGCACCTCGGCCTCTGCTTCCTCGACGTCATAAAACAGTTCGACAAGAAACGCTTCAAGAGATACATGGAGCAATACGAGAAGCTCATAATGCGACACATGACATTCCTCGAACTATACGACAGAAAAGGCAGGCCATTCAAATCAAGGATATATGTCACAGATGAGTCTATGCTCTGGGCTGCTAAATACCTTACATTGAAGAAATAGTCTATTCCATCTGAGAGATGATTGATTTGTTTATCTGTTTTGCCATACGGAGATTCTTTATGACTGTAAGTTTTATCTGTATCTTCCTGTTTACAATATCTGATAGCTCTTTAAGGTTCATATATTCAATACTTTTATTCTTTTTGAAGAAGTTATCGAGAGCTTGTACGATCCAGGCAGGGTATGTTGTTTGGACAATTGTCTCTCCATAGGTTGCGACATAGTAACTTCTGTCAAATGCAGAGCTGGATGGGTGGAAGCCTACCTTGAGACCGATGCTTTTATAGAATCTCCAGATATATCTGTCCAAAGGGGTGTTGCCAGTGCTTAATGCGTAAGACTTTATCCCTTTCTTCTTGAGCCTACCCATCATTGTTTTCTCACGGTCAGCGTGCAACAGCCCTTCCCAGCCATGTGCGCCTTGGTAGCAATTGATGTTGGGGTCTCCCTTTTTGAAGTTTTCAAACCAGTC
>JAHWIS010000094.1 GCA_019322385.1 Candidatus Woesearchaeota archaeon | reverse complement strand
CTGAGGCGGTTGCCGGTGCAAAATTCCTCTGCTATGGCACGCTGTCGCAGAGGAATGAGGTTTCTCGCAGTACTTTGATGAAGATACTGCAGGATTTCAAGGGAATGAAGATATATGACTTCAATTACAGGGAATCGATATACGACTGGGAGCCATTGTTCAAGGAGTCTGTGAAATACGCGGATGTGCTTAAGCTCAATGAGGATGAGGTTGCGATGGTCAAGCAGGCTTATGGTCATACAGGGGATGATAGAAGCTGCGCATTGGAATTGTTAGGTGAGCATAACCTGAAGTATATCTTTATCACAATGGGTGAGAAAGGAGCTGTGCTGTTTACCAAGGATTCAATGCTCCAAGTGCCTGCTCCTTCAGTAGAGGTTGTTGACACAACCGGCTGCGGAGATGCATTCACTGCAGCAATAGCTTATTCTCTTTTGAAAGGTCTTGATGAGAAGAAGATGCTTGAGTATTGTGTTTCAGTTGCAGCAAAAGTGGCTACGGTGAATGGCGCTGTGCCTGAGCAGCTCTCCTTTCAGCCATCATAAGCGGGACCCTTTTATCAAGCTCGAATTCTCTGTAAACACTTTGCACTTGTTCAAAATTTCTCTGATCAAGAGGTGCCTCGTCCTTCAATATGCTGTCAAGAACACCAAGTGCGTGGTATAGCCTTGTCTGCTTGTGAGGGTTGCTTATGTCTTGGCAGCGCTCATACTCGTACTTGATAGTATTCTCCATGATTAAGAGATCTAACCGCTGCATCGGTCCAATTGAATCTCTTTTTTTCCCTGATCTGATCTTTTCTGCTATATACAGGAATGTACCGCTTATCAGAATAGAGCTGCATAGCACATATGCTGAATTCTTGATCGCCTGGATAAGTTCTATGTCCATACAATTCAAGAGTTTTAGAGGTTTAAATATCTTGGGTTTTAGCGGTTTTATCACCACTTTTGAGTGACTACATAACGAAAGATTTATATAGGGAACAAACAATAAAAGATTCATGAACACAAGAACTTTTTCTGAAGAGGAATTCCAAGGGGTTGTAAACCACTCCGTGAGACTGATAGATCGTGGATACATAACAGGATTCAATCTAATAAGCAGCCAGGAAGAGCTGCCACAAGCATATATTCTTATTCATTTCTTACATGACAACAGGAAACATGCCAGATTTATAGGTGAGATGACTGGAGTTGAACATGATATACTTCGCAGAAGGACATTCTATCTTTTAAGCGCTGAGTATGTTCAGAAACCAAACTTTGAACAAGAGTATGAAAAAGCGACTTTCTATGATTCAGAAGGAAAAGCGATAGACATCAAAGATATAGAACCAGAAAAAGGGCAAATTATCGTACAAAACGAAGAGTTGGATCTCTTAATCCCTATCAGCGAAGAGACTGGATTGGCAAGATTAGTGAGTGATATCAAAACTGCCGACGAAGAAGGGCCTGAACCATGGATAGACCCAGTCATAATCATATGTCCTAGTAGTATCACTAGCATACAAGGATTTTCGGATATGGACTACGTCAGCATAAGCAGGACAAATGAAGAGTTCTACACACTAGTAAGTGACAAGCGAAGATTAAATGCATTGAAGAAATATTTAAAGAGGGTCTGCAAAAAGAATCCGGTTGGGAAGATTAAACACAGTGATGTCGTAATCAGGGCAAGCCAGATCAATAATGAATTTGTTCGCTATATCCAGAAGATGCAGGCGGAACTAAGAAAGATCTGATATCTTCACGCGAATAGACTGCAGTCAGTAGAGGATATCTTCCGACACTGCCAGACTTCAGCAATTGTCTCAAGATGGCCCCTTCTGTCTCATCATGAACCCTATACTCATAGGATACTTTACCCAGGTCATTGCGCCACTCACTCACAAAACCATTTTCAGGCATATCGCCAAGCAGGCGTTCTAGGCGGACACTATCGGAACTATCCAAGACTGGCAGATCCGGGACGCATTCTGCGCTCAGAGCCTTTCTTAATACTTTTCGGGCGTTCATGTCTAATATTATGTTTTGGGAGTTTATATAGTTTTTCATAACTACTTCTGAGTGACTACAAAACGAAAGATTTATATATGAGAAGTTGTTTGTCAATATGAATTAATTGATGCTTTTCGGGAGGTCAAATCATGGTTGGTTTTAGAGGAATGGGCATAATTGCTGCGATTATTGGAATGCTCTATTTTCCAGGCTGCGGCAATGGCAACGGCAATGGCAAAGGGCCTTTGCAGAAGCCTTCTATATCTTCAGCACAGCCAGCAGATGGTTCAAAGGTGTCAGGAGAGTTCGCTGTAAGCGTAAGAACACCTGGCGCAAACCCTGATTATTCTGGCACAGCTCCTACTGGTGTTTACACTGTTGTGACTGCCAATGGAAGCGACTGGACTGTAACAGTGATTGACCAATCAGCAGGACTTGATGCAATAGTCGAAGGAACCATTGATGGCAACACAGCAGACAATGGCGAACCAATAGCTGACGGCGAACAGATAGACTTCCACGCAGAATTCATTCCAGAAGGTTCTGATGATACAACTCCTGAAGGATTGGATTGGAGTGTTGAGTATGAAGGAGTTGATCCAAACAAGCCAAGGGTTACTGGGTGTAATGTGGCTGGTTCCAATGTTGGCACCAGTCTTGCAATAGATTGTTATTGTTCATTAAATGCAGACAGCTGGGACTTGACAGGCGGTCCAGACGGAGCTAGAATATTCAATGATGGTTCAATAATAGTATCAAGACTACTGGAGGCTTCTGATGTTGGACTGCATACATACAATGTCACTTGCACTTCTGGCGGAAATACAAGTGATACTTATACATTTGAGGTTCCTGTAGATGAGCATGAGTCACGTCTTACTCTGAGATGTCAAGGACAGACTGGTGTTGACTTCTTGCTTCCTGAAACAAGTGTTGATGCGGTAGCTGAGCAGTGCGAACAGAATCAGGGTGATTATAATCCAGCACTCAAGCCTGATTCAAACAGCGATCCAGATTATAACCTTGATGTTGACCATACTTGCGTAGCAGGAGTAGTCAACAACCTCCCTTCAGCGGAGAGAGATGCGCACAGGAATTACAATGATGGAGAGACCGTTGCTGATATGTATTCCAGTTGCACTATTGATTTTGCGCAAGTGAAGTATCATCATGACTAAATTATTTCCTTTTATTTCGGAAATTTTCCGAATATTTCTTTGATTTCTGAAAATAAGGTTATTTGACTTGTAGGAGTTCTGAATAGTTCGGAAATATTTTGGAAAATTCGTCATCAAATTTAAGAAGCCTCAAATTATAAGATGTACTGAGGTGCTTGCAAACATATTCTCTTTGTGACACGCAAGTTTTAAATATGGATAAAGACATAATAATCAGTATGCGAACTTTCACCGCGATTGTCAATAAGGAAGAGGATATATATGTGGCTAAATGCCCTGAAGTAGGCACTGTCAGTCAGGGCAAGACTGTTGAAGAAGCAGTCGCTAATCTAAAGGAGGCCACAGAGCTTTACCTCAAGGAGTTTCCTTCTAAAGAGGGAAGCCATCCTATCCTGACGACATTCGAGGTGGATGAGGTTGCCAGGACTTAAAAAGATCTCTGGCAGAGAATGCGTCAAGATTCTATGTAACAAATTAGGTTTTTCAATAGTTAGGCAATCTGGAAGTCATGTTGTTCTTGCCAAAAAAACAAAGGAAGGTAGAATAGGAACTGTTGTACCTATACATGAAGAGCTAAAGATAGGGACTTTGAAGGGAATTCTAAAGCTGGCAAAGATAAAAGAAGAAGATTTTGCAAGGTATCAGTAATTTTTATGTTATTGTGACTTCGACGAGGCAGTCTTCGCCTGCTCTGTTACGGAAGTGTATTGAGTCGCTACTAATTATACAATCAACATCCCCTTCACAGTTGTTTCCACCATCTATATCTTTTTCAACGACGGTGCAATCTGATGCTCCTGAAACCAAGAATTTTCTATCATATGATGTGGAGAAATCATTCGGCAATTCGCTCAATGGAGGTATACAAGTCTTTACAGTACCACCTACTGTTGCTGAACCGTGATTGACATTAGTGACACCATCAACAGCCACACAATCACACTCATCATCAGTGCATAATACACCTTGGTTGTTGGTGGCGTCTGGGTCGAGGAAGTCTTTGCAGTTCTGTCTTATGCCGCAGCATATGCTCTTCCTTGGGCCTATGTATTGTTCCCATGTTTCAGTTAATCTTGCTGTCTGGTAATTTGGAGCGATGCAGAATGTATCTCCGCAGTTTGTTCCTGCTCTGCAATCATTATCTATCCCCACTTCGCCTGTGTCGAATTCAGAGTTTCCATTAGCGTCGACGAAATCATCGCAGAGTTCTACCCTGTAGTCGCCTGCATCATCTAAGTCTGTTGCGGAGAATGCTCTAGGAATTACCAAAGAACCAAACGTCTTACTATATCCGAACCCTCCTTCTCCAAGATCATCACCGCAGCATTTGCTTCCTGTCCATGCTCCGTCCATGTGCCCGCCATTAGGTGCTGGGTTTTGGAATTTGCAGGCTTCGCAGTATTCCTGTTCATCGTCTGGGTCTGTTGTGCCGGAGCCGATGTCGCACTTTACTTCGCGTATCTGCACTGGCTCATCTTCTGCAGTGCAGATGAATTGGCTTGTGAAGAAGCCGTCATCAAGATCAAGGATATTGCAGAATGGTCTGTTCATGTTCATGTCGCTCCAGCCGTTGAATTCTTCGCAGTTGAATGCGTCGAGTGCTCTGCTGCAGGTGCCAAGGCCGCAGGTCGCTGCAGGAACGTAAAATTGTCCTGTCAAGAGGCTTGTGTCATAGCTTACTTCGTTCGGAGAGCATGCAGGCCAGGGATTGCATGTGCCGTTGGCTGCCTGGTTAGGGAAGTCTGTCCTGTTGAGGCCAAATGTCTCTTCGAAAGTGGTCCTGTCGTAGCCTACGCAGCTTTCAGGAGGTCTTGTATAACACTTGTCGATGATACAGATGCCATTGTTGCCGCAGTCAGTGTCAGCAAAACAGGCAGTGCCTCGAGAAGGTATAGGCTTTGGAGAAGTTATTGTCTCAGGAGGTCCTCTGCAGCTCTCGATCTCTCCCCTGTCTTCTGGCTGGTTAAGGTCGTCGTAGTTCATGTCTGGCTCGCACTGGCTCAAGAGCCTGAATATCTGGAATGCATCACCAGAGCAGATGTTTCCGCGGTCGCCAGAACACCTTCGCTCAAAGTTGGATACCCAGATGTCGTTATACATCCTCTTCGGAACATCAAACCTTCCTGTCAAGGGATTGTCAAAATGCACTTCACCAAGGATGTGATACTCTGAAGAGGTCTCGCCAACCTCAGGATAATCATGCGCAATGTCTTCGACTGCGAACTTCTGGATGGCGCCTACTTTTGGTACTCCTCCGTGGCAGACTGTTGTGTCTGGCATCCAGGCTCCCCAGGCAGGGTAGGCTAATGGATCTGTGGTGCTTACTATTATCGTGAGGTCTGTTAGGCCGACAATGCTTGGGAAAGAGACATTGAGCATTCCGTCGTCAGTGAGGTCAATAAATACATTGCTGGTCTCCAGGACCTCGACTGCATAGTCAGCGCCGAATTCATTATGAATAAGATAATAGCCATCAGTAAGTTCATTGACTGTGATTGTGATTGTATACTCTGAGCCTGTGCTGCAGCAGGTGTGGCTTGCGAGGTATGCGTCAGGTGCTATGTTGTAGGGCCACATCTCAGGGAATGCAGGGTTGCGGTGGGGCAGG
>JAHWIS010000093.1 GCA_019322385.1 Candidatus Woesearchaeota archaeon | reverse complement strand
TCTTGATAAAACATACTCCCAGCTTTTTGAAGATCTGCCAGCAATGCTTTACAGGGGCCTGTCAGATTGGTCTGTCAAGATAATAAACAGGCATGTCAAGAATATTACAGGCTACTCAAAGGATGAGTTTGACAAAGGAAACATCAACTGGCTCAACATCATACACAAGGATGACAAGGAACGTGTGTTTGAAGAGAGCAAGGAACTGAACAAGAAGCAGTGCAAGATCAAGCAAGAGTATAGGATAGTGCGCAAGGACGGCAGCATAGCATGGGTCCAGGATGTAAAGAACTCAGTGCACAAAGATGGCAAGCTCTTGCATGTCAATGGCGCAGTGCTTGACATAAGCGAGAGGAAGGCTGTAGAGGAAAAGCTGAACTCATTGCTGCAGAACGCGCCCAACATGATAATCATCGTAGACAGGAAAGGGACAATCCAATTCATCAACCGCACTATACCTGGATTAAAGGCGGAAGACGTCATCGGGACAAACCAATATGAATACATCGAACCAAAATATCACTCACTTGTCAAGGAGACCATTGAAAACGTCTTCAAGACAGGTAAAGCAGGAGAGTACACGATCAAAGGAGCTGGTCCGAACAATGCAGTCTCGTGGTATGAGACAAAAGTAGGGCCTATACTGCAGAATGAAAAGATTGTTTCCGCTACATTGATCACGACAGACATAACAGAGAGAAAGAAAGCAGAAGAAGAGAAAGAAGAACTGCAGAACAAACTCAAGCAATACGCAAGCAGGCTCAAGATCAAGGTAAGAAAGCTCGAGAAGAGCAAGCTGGACCTTACAGAAAAAGAGAAGCTTGTGCTGTATGCCATGACAGCGCATCCTGAAAAGAATGACAGAGAGATGGCAGAACATACAGGGCTGAAAAGATCCACGATAATGTCTATAAGGAACCGGCTGAAACAAGACAACCTATACAGTGTCGTGAACATCCCAAATCTCAGGGCTCTCGGATGCGACCTACTAACGATAGTGCAGGGAGAGCTTAATGCGCCGTTGACAGATATCAGAGGAGAATTCAAGAAGAATCCAATACCTGGACTGGTAGGCCTGCACACAACAGACAGGGCATTCTATGCAGTCTTTTCCGCAAAAGACCTTTCAGAGTTCTACACAGACATCATGCCGCTGCTAAGCGCTGCTGCGCAGAAAAAGATGATAAAAGACCATCCCAGTGTTGCGCACTTCCCTCTTGACATGACGAATATCAGCGCCATGTTCGACTTCTCAGGCTTCCTGAACAAGATGCTTGAGCTGGAGCAAGAGACATCCAAGAAAGTCATGGTTGCGCCTGGAAATGTCAGGCTTACAAAGAACATGAGAGAGCTGATCTATGCATTGCTGAAATATCCTGAAGCAAGCACTGCAGAGATAGCAAAGAAACTTCGTCTGGCAAAATCAACAGTCGCAAAGAACAAGGCAGAGCTGTTTAACAAAGGGATCCTGCTGCGGGTTGTTATGCCTGACATAAGGAAATTCAACTGCGACATCTCAGCAATCTGCTCACTCAAGTACGCGCCTGAATCCTCAATAGAATCAAGAAAGGAAATATTTGAAAAACTTTCAAGATCATATCCTGGAGCTGTCATGAGCCTGTCAGGCGACAGGGAAGTGGTCATGCTGAACTTTTTCAAGACATATAAGAGATACACGGATTTTGTCAAGAGGCTGAATGTGGCTCTTATGGATGAGAAGATATTCCTGGATGACTGCGATGTGCTGGAGCTTGTGATGAGCAACACAAAGGCATTCTGGCTTGATTTCTCTGGATTGGCAAAGAAGATGCTGAACATACCTTATGAGATATGAATCAACATTATTGCCAAAATCACGAGAGCCTGCGGCTCTGGGCTTTTGACTTTCAGTCAAAAATGTCACACTTTTCTATAGTATAGCCTGATTTTCTTTATAAATTAAAACTGCTTAACTATATGCACTATGATATATTCGTCGTGTCACGGAACAGGGAATTGCGGTGGTGAAAAGCCTCTTTATGCTAATCTTATCCCCGGGAATGGGGAGCCCAATAGCAATTACCAGATTGTCGCAGATGCCTATGCAAACGGGAGCAAGTCGCACAGTTCGCCCGGATACATCAACACAAACCATCCTGACGCGGCAAAATACAAGATAACAAGCATCTGAACATGAGCTATGCAAACCTCATAGCAGGCGGACAGTATGTCCACAGCACAGCGATACACAGTTCAGGTTACATGAAAGACCATATGAGCTATAATTCCAGCTGCTGCAGGCCAACTGACTATGTTTATGTGTCAAGCGCAGGGATACAAGAGTACCAAATGAAAAAATGAACTATGCAACATTCTCTCGAGATTATAGTGCAGCAGCATCAAGAAGGCTGGACAGTGTAGTGAACAAGATCTACATAAATGGAGATGTGAACATCAACAACGGCAGCATAAACCACGGCATACAGCATTCTATCGCAGCTGAGAGGACAGGAGATGTGCATGTCCACAGCCAGAGCATAGACAACAGGATACAGAACAATTATGTTGTCAACCTGGATAAACGGAAGGTTGAGTTTGTGTCTCCTTATGTTGGTTCGATAGGTTGTGGGGAGGGTAAAGGCAGGCTTGGTTATGCTCAAAGGAACAATGGTTATCTTCTTCCTGGCCCTTCGGGCAATTATGACAATAGTCAGGAGTATCAGCAGAGTATTAGTGCTGGTCTGCTCAAGAAGTGCAGGCCAGTGACGCAGTTTGTGCATGATTCTGAAGAAGTAAAGGGACTTGTGCTCGAGACATTCGAGAAGCTTACCGGCCAGCAGTTCCCAGACAATATAGAGGTCAGGGTTTGCGGTGAAACAGAGATGAAGAAGGCGCACACTGCTAATGGAGGGAAGTGGAACCCAGGCATAATGGGATTTGCGATCAACAGATATCCGTATCCTAGCACAATATTCGTGAAGAAGAACCATCTGGATGCACTGATGCTTACTATAGGACATGAGTTAGGGCATGTCTTGAGTCCTCGACTTTCAGATGATGTTGATGAAGAAGCAAAGGCATTTGCATTCGAACTTGCATGGGTAAAGACAGTTGTGGAGCATGACATCGGAGAGCTTGCAGGTAATTTCAATATCGACTTTGTACCTGCAGAGAACGGACTGCATGACAGGGCATTTGCATTTGTGCAGGATGTTGTAAAGAAAGGAAAGGAATCGTTAAAGGTTTTTTGGGAGTTATCAAAAGGAATTCTTAAAGCAAAAACATTTAAAGCGCAAGTGATTTAAGATCTGCATGGAGACAAAGCAGGAAGTCACAAAGAATTTTGTTCTAGGTATTGTGCTTATTGTGGTGTCGCTTGTTCTTGGGAAGCTGGTTTTTGTTCCTATCATACTGTTTCCTGGGAGTGAGGCATGGAGGATCGCTATGATCACTGTGTATGTGTTCTCATGGATCATGCTGATACCTGGAGTGTATCTTGCAGGGCTTGAAGGGTATAGGCTTGTGACGCACAAGTACAAAGAGTATCACAGGCGGACAATCCACAAGGTAAAAGAGCACAGCAAAAGGGCTGCAAGAAAGACAGTTGATGTGCTGAAGAGGCCTGTCAGGCGCAGAAAAAAGAAGAAACAAATATGACTTTTTTGTCTCACAATATAGTGGTTTTCTTTATAAGTATTTATAAATAAAGGCGTCTTATTAGTATGCATTAGAAGATTTTGTCATGCACAAACGCCGCAGGCGTTTGGCATCCTAAAAATCTTACAGATTTTTATGATGATGATTATGGAGGGTAGAAAATGGCGATAAAAGAAGTCAAAGGAAAGGCAAAGAAAGCAGCACCAAAAGCAAGGGCTGGCGGAGCAAGCAAGGATGAGCAGATCGGGTTCCACAAGGGAGCATTGTCAACGCTCGCAAAGGAAAGAGAGGAGATGCTGAAGATACTGAGCATCGTGGAACAGCTCATGCAGATGCATGTCGCTGCATTGAAAGAGCTCGGCATCGATCTTGAAAAGGTCGCAAAGCAGGCAGCTGCGCAGGCAAAGAAAGGCAAATCAGCGCCGCTTGAGAAACAGCTCAGGTAAAATCATTTTATCTTTTTCAAAAAAGGTGTTTTCTAGACATTTGGAGTTGAGACACATCACTGCTGTTCAGACTAATGAAAATGCAAGAGAACCTCGCATACAAGCTGAACAATGACCAGGAAGGTTTCACTAGTTCCTACTTCTTTGAAGACAAAACAAGGCAAGACCTTGCATACAGGATAGGAAAGGATGTTGATGATGCTATACAGACACCTGTCCGCGACATAACAGACAGGTTCAAGCAGAAGCTTACAGAGTTTGTGTATGAAAAGAATTTAGAGGAAGATTTCCCTACAAGACGGCAGGCCCTTGATTACTTTGAAAGGGAATTCTTCAAGAGATCCATAGACCGGACAAAAGGGAATCTCGCACAGCTCGCAAGGGAGAGCGGCAGGTCAAGGGAAAGATTGTATCCTGTGCTGAAGAAGCATGACCTGATGGACTTTGTCGATCACAAACGGCCTATCCGACAGAGAAAGCTGGAAGAAAGGATGGACAGAGCAGAGTATATCCATGCAGAGAACATCGAATCGACATTATCTGATGCTTTGTCAGGATACAAGAATGTCATACATCCTTCGCTGTATGACAATATCAGGGAAAACATAAAGGAGAAATCACAGATGCTTGCACAGAAGATATCGACCTATATGCCGACGCAGGACAGAAGGCTCAATGACCTGATGCAGACGACAGAAGGAATCAACAACTACAAGGAAGCCAAATCATTGTTTGAGAAACAGATAGTCTACGAAGCATTCAAGGCAGCAGACGGTGATGTTAAGAAGACTGCAAGGTATCTTGGCGATTCTGAGAAGACTGTAAGAAGGAAGATCAAGGAATTCAGGATAGAAGAGAAAGCAAAGGAAGAGAAAGAAGAGATCCCTGTTGCAAAGAGTGATGTCGAGAGACTGAAGCAGCTTGTAGAGGAATATGAATCAAGACGAGAGGCTGCAAGGAAAGAGAAGGAAAGGAAGAAAGATGAATCCAGAATGGCTGCTTAAGCAAAAAGTTTAAATAAAGTGTTTCTCTTATTGACTTCATGGCAAAAAAGACTGTGAAGAAACCTGCTGCGCAGGACAGGAAAGAACTTCTCAAATACATCCAGTTGGCTATCGACACTGAAAAGAGAGGTATAAAGTTCTACACAGAAGCAAAGAAACAGGTCGATGACATCAACATGACAATGCTCATGGATGTGCTGCTTGAACAAGAGCAGATACATCTCAAGTTCTTCACAGAGGTCTACAATGCAGAGAAGAAGGAAGGCGAGGGAGAGGCTGCTGCAAAGGCAGGAGAATATGAAGCGCAGCCACCTGTGAAGAATCCTCTGTTCAAGACAAAGGACCTTCAGGAAGTCACAAAGAAGAAATCAACAATATACCACCTCTTCAACCAGGCAGTCGAGTTCGAGCAGAAAGGACATGACCTGTACATGGACCTTGCAAAGAAGATAAATAACAAGAAAATAAGCAAGTTCCTCAAGATGGTCGCGACTGAGGAGTTGAAGCACAAAGACTTCATACACATGCACCAGGACGCGATCTACAGCACAGGATACTGGTTTGGGATGGAGCATGTGAGGCTGGAGACATAGCCACATCTGTCACACTATGTTCTACTGTTGTCGCTAAATGAATTTAATTTCTTTTGACATATAGTATCATAGGCAGTCTTTGGGCTGCACTAATGTCACAGGTGAGAGAGATGGAACAGATGAAGAAGGATAAACATTATTCAGACCAGGCAACGCAACTGTTGAGGCAGCTTGGGCTGGAGCAGCCTGATGAAGAGGAAGAGAACAGGTTCCTGCTGGGAGGATCAGGGTATCAAGGAAATAGCAAAGTTCCTGCAGATCGGCAGGTCTATCACATGCCGCCATCAGTTAGGACTCAGCAGGACAGGCCGAATGTCATGCCTTATCTTGGAGGGAACAAAGGAGAGATGAGGCCAAAGCAGATGCCGTATTTCGGGGATGGCAAGAATGCCATGATACAGGTAAGCTATACTGCAGCAGATGGCACGCTGTATCAGATGGGAGTGGTGTCGCCGAAAGAGAACAAAGGCAAGGCATTGTACAACGTGCTTGCAGGGCTTTATGCTGTGATGAGCGCTGAAGGCAAATCTGGACAGTATGCAAAGGCAGGTAAGGCCAGTAAAGGAGCTTAAAAAGAGGTGTTAGGCTCTTTTCTGCTGTTTTTAAACATTTATAAACAAAGCCTTGGTTTTCTGGAAATATTTATAAATAAGTAGTCACTTCTACACTACTGGGGGATAGTAGCAAAATCTAGTTTCCTTTAAAAATACCAATCTTGAGGTCTCAATCATGCCAGATGACAAGGAAGATACAGATATGGGTGTAGTCAGGAAAGCACGGAGCCAACTGAAGTCTGAAAGAGAATCCCTCAATAATCTGATCGGACTGCTGAATACAATAGAAGAAGAGATGAACCAAAGGGAACAAAATATAGAACAAAAGGCAAAAGAGCTTGAAGGACTGAATTCTGAACTTGCAACATATGATGCACAAGTAGACCAGACCACAGAAGAGATACAGCGCTGCGAGAACACGATCGAACTCAGCCAGGAGAAACTAGAAAAAAAGAACCACGGCATGATAGATGTTGAAGGAGATATAAAGGATGCAATAGCGAACCTGGAGAAGAAACAAGAAGAGACAGAGCAGAGCAAGACAGCATACTCTGCAAAGAAGGATGCAGAGAGAAAGAAGAAACAAGAAGAGATAGAAGAGAAGGATGATGATATAGCAGCAAAGGAATTCGAGATCAATGCCCTGACAAGGCAGATACAAGCGCTTGAGAAAGAAAAAGAGAACCTGCAAACAGAAATTGGAGTGCTGGATAAAAACAAGCAAGAATATCAATCAGAGATTGCAGAGATAGACGAAGATGAAAATAACCACCTGAAAGAATGCGATGCACATTATGCTGCTGAACAAGAGAAGGCAAGAGAAAAGCTGTCAACCCTAGAGCAAGAAAAAGGAAACATAGAAGACATAATCCACAATCTGAAAAACGTGCTTACTACAGAACATGAAAAACGTTCAGAGATGAACATACAATTATCGCAATACAAACAAGAGCGGTCAGATGTACGGAAACAGGTTGATCAAAAGGAAGAAGAGCTTGAGCAGCTGAGGCAAGAGCTTGAGGCCAGGTCAGTTCTCGAACGGGTTAAGGCCGCATCAAGGTCAAGCACAGAGCTGTATGAGACACCAGATGAGACCAAGATAGATCTAGAAGAACTCACTCCTGCGCCTGAAGAACCTGGGCCTGACAAGGCAGAAGACCTTCCTGATGCAGATATGCGAGAAGCTGAAATGATTATAGGACTGAAAAATCATGGACTCTCAGAAACCCAAGGACTTGCCAAACCTATAGATTTAACTGAGCATCTCAAGATGGGCCTGGATGTCGACAACGTGACAGACTGCGATCTCGACAACATGTTAGATGAGGCATTTGAAGGAGGTGACATGGAAATTGCTGAGGGATATGAAGATCTGCCCATCGAAGCTGCACAAGTAGAGGCAGCAGCAGCACAGGTCGATCCTAGACAAGAATTAGAGCCTGACAAAGCTGCAGCACTGGTCGCGACATTAGTTGCAAAGCAAAACGGCGCGGCAAAGCGGGCTGAAGAGGAACATGTTGATACGCTAGATCCTCTTGAAGAAGGATTTGAATACGCCGGTGATGAGGATATCAGGTTGATAGAGAGTCCGCTTGAAGAGGTCATTGAAGGAAAATGGAAATACCAGTCAGAGCGCGGAATAAGCAAAGGAGTTCTCTACTGCAGACCAGACAAACAAAAAGAATTTACTGTCATGAAGATCGAATACCTCGACAGCATGAGCATGATAAGCGTGCTGAGGAGCAGCGCATACCACATGCTTGATATTGCGCAGAAGGAATTCAATGACGATACTGTCATGCTAGATTCAAAGAAGATAGAACAGCTCTCAAGGAATTCAGAGCATTTCAGGAGTTCGTACAATATATTCACACAGACTGTTAAGACGTTTGTAGAAGGGTACAACAATTCAATGAATGATGTAATATCATTATACATAGAGAAAGGCAAAGACATACCTCAAGATAAGATAGACAGTGCAGACATTGAGAGCGGCAAGGGAGTAGTGTCACACCCTGAGCTCATACGGAAGCTGAAAGATACAGTGCTTCCAGGGATACTTTCAAGGCATAATATGAAATCAATGTTCAGCAAGGAGCTGCAAGGCGTTGATGCTGAGCTCGAGCTTCTTGATGTTATACACCTGAACGATGTTATCGATAGGCTTGATGAGACAATGAAATATCTCAGCTTCTACCAGACAACCAAAGAGATGAAGGACTGCATCGAGGGTATAGAATATCTCCTTGACAAAAGAGGATATGTCGCAGCAGCAGCCCAAAATTAGTAAGTTTGTTCTATCTCATTCTATCTTATAGATGCTATAGCTGGTTCCCATGACAGACAGGCTCTTTTCAGGGCTCAATGTGAGCGGGCGGAAGATATTGTCGGTTATTATTATCGTTCCCCTGAAGTTCTCCTTAAGGTTCTTCTCCAGCTTATAGAAATAATTGTCAGGATTGATGAATATGATGTCGTATTGTGAAAGGTCTTCGTCAAGGTAATCAGCATTCTTGAATCCGCAGCCGATATCCAGCTTTTGTCTTATCTCCTCTGCTGCAGCATGGAGCTCTGCATCGACCTCAATGCCTGCTGCCTTGGTGAAAAGCGAAGCGACAGCGACGACAATCCCGTCGCCAGAGCCAAGATCGACAAAACTCTTGAACTTCCCGAGGCCGATCTTCCTGAAAAGCTCGTACACATGAAGCGGGTTTGACATTGCCCAGTAGCCGAGCTTTGTAGAGCGCTGCGAACTACCTTCAAGTATCAGCCTGCTCCGTCTCTTTGTATAGAGCTGCTGGATCTCGCTGAACTTTTTCTGTTCCATTTTAAGAAGGTCAGCACACATCCTTGAGCGTGTTTGCATACTCGAGGATGTGGGTCGCATAGTAGCTTGGATCGTAAGATTCAGAAAGCACGCACTTATCGCAGCAGACCTTGAGCTGCTCATCCCTGAACGGCTTCAGTTTCTCTATAAAATTCTTTGCGCTCAATTCAGAATGGTGTATCCCTGTCGGCTCGCTCATCGGGCACAGCATCACATTCCCGTCAGTGTTTATGTCGAAGAAAGTCAGCCCTGCATTGCATATACCGCAGCACTTCTTGGAAAAAAAGCTTTCCATCATCTTGAAATAAGAGTAAGGCTCAATGATATTGTAGCCGGATCTCTTCATCTTCTCCAGTTTCTTCATCAGACTGCCCAGCTTTGAGAAATCAGATTTTGTCCTGAAAAAAACAGGATGACTGCCGGACTTGTTGCCCTTCTTAACGCCCGGTATTATATAAGGGTCTCCAACAACTGTCAGCGTGACCCCAAAGTCATATTTCTTTGCCAATTCCACCAAAGGAATTATTTCGTCCATGTTGAGCTTTGTTATGCATATTGCGACAAACGCAACAACATCATGTTTGCTGCGCAAGTAGTCAATCAATTTCATCTTCTCCTCAATATCATAAGAGTGCTTTCCGAACTTCACCAAAGGGCTCTTCTTATTATCCAATGTATTGACCAATAATGAAATGACATCAAGACCTGCAGTTCCCAACCTGTCAGCCATCTTCTTATCCAATAAAGTGCCGTTCGTGATTATATAACTAAGTATGTCATTCTTCTTGCAGTGGCGGATGATATCAGGAATATCATTCCTCAATGTCGGCTCCCCGCCAAAAAGAACAGTCAGCTTGCAACCAAGCTCTTTTACCTTGTCGATCCTCTTCTTTACCTCTTTCAGCGAAGGGTCAGGAGAATTAAACCTCCTTACATAGCAGTGGTTGCACTTCACATTACAATGCCTCGTGACCCACACATGCGAAAGGTTCGGCTTGTTAGAATAAAGAGGGACAATAGTACTCTGCAATATCTTCAGCTTGTGCGCCAGACTAATGTCGTGCATATATTAACCCTCTAATGTCTTGTATTTAAACATTTTCAAATCCTTTAAAAACTCATCTTGACTTGATTATATCCTTGACAACGTGCATGAAATCTTCTGCGGATTTCCGGTAACGGTCATAATGGTCCCCGCTGACCTTCTGAACCTCGCCTGACATCAGCATCTTTCCGACATTCATGAACTCGCTAACCAGAGAGAGATATTTCTTGTGGATGATGCCGTTTTGTACAAGATGGTGCTTCATCAAGAGGACAAGCTGCTCAGGCGTGTCAGGCACTATCTCATGATGCAGCAATGCAGAATGGGCAGCGTCAAACACAGCCCAGTACAGGTCAAGGACTGCCTCCCTCATGTTCCACTTCGCATTCGATATGGACATCGGTCCCCTCTTGAGGTATATCCAGATGATCTCCCTGCTGGGCTTGACTTTCTTCGATCCTAACATCTTCTTTGCCATGCCGAAACACCCTGCGTCATAAACAGCATTGCCGTCCCGCAGCATGTTTATCAGAATAGGATCCCCTTTCAATGAATAGTCCCAGAACTTCGTGATTGGCATTGTCGTTACGTGAAGCCTGCGCGATATCTTTGCAGCTATCCTCTCTGTCACGACGCGATAGGCTGTTATGACCTCAGGGTTCAGTATGTTGATCATGTCATCAAATATTATCAGGACATCTATATCGCTGCCGAACAGTATCTCGTCACGCAGTCCTGCCTTGCCAGGCCTGAATCCTCCGCTGACAGCAGAGCCGAACCAGACTACTGACTTGACGAGCACATCAAGCTCTTTTGTCATCTCAGCAGCGAAGTGCTTGACAATGTCCTCTATCTCTCCTGGTTCTGCTGCATATTCCTTTGTTGTTTTCCTGAACTGCATTTTGTTTCTACTCCAATGGAACCCCGCTCCAGAAGACCCAATCATCAGTGGGCCTGTATGCGCCGACAACATATGGCGGCGGGTTGACATGTCCGAAGTATGCCTCTGATACGTCAGACCACCTTGCAGCTGCTGCAGGTGGAGCAAAGTATGAGTCTGCTATCTCTGCGCCGAAAGCGCGCCAGGTCTGGAGCAGTATCCTTCCCTTGCCGAACTGCTCTTCCTCATGGCCCTCTGAGATGACAGCACCTGTAAAGCCATGCTGCTTTAGGTATTCGACAGCCTCGACAACAGGAAATATGCCCTGTCCTGGAGGGAGGTGGCCGTGGGCACCGCTCGCTGAATCAACAGCCTGGATGCTGCCTATGACCTTCTCATCCTGCATCCTCTTGACCATGTCCATGTACCAATTCTTGAAACGTGCAAGCCTGTGCTCCTCTGACTCGCGCGGATGCTCTTTCTTGAAATGCTGGAGCCACATACCTGCGTGCGATGTGTCGAAACAGCCCTGGATGTGCCGCTCTGAAAGGGTTTTTGCCTCGTCTCTTGAATAGTTCTGCTCCTTCACAAGACGCTCTGCCATCTTCTTCCTTGACAGCTTTATCAGCTCGATGAACTCCTCAGGATGGCCACCATAGCCAGTCGGCCACCCTATCTCAGGACCGACATGAATAGGCCTCTCGACATGGGGATTGTGCTTTGTCTCATCCATTGCAGTGATTCCTGCCTCTGCATATGACTCGACAGCCTTCTCCTTGGCAAAATGCTTCAATGAGACGACCTCTTTCATTGTCCTCTCAAGCTCATCTGCCTGCGCGTCAGAAGCAGCAGAAGCCTCGTGCACGTGCTTCAGGCTGTGGGTCATCCTGTCTATAGCGTCCTGGATAAGCTCAGTAGGCTTCTTATATTCTGTCGGCATGTACATCCCTTCAGTTGCAGGGTCAGTCTTCAAAAGCCTCCACTGCTCATCTTTCGGGACTGACTTCTCTATATCCTTCCACCGCACCAGCGCGTCCTTGAATGCGCTAAGCCTCTTAATATCATTCTCATACTCCCTTGTATAATAAAGCGAATGACCTCTTGCCTGGAGCCATTTGTTCTCAAGATGGAGCTGGAACGCGTATTCTGCAGGGTCATAAGTCGTACCATACCTCTCATTGAATGTCTTTGTCCTCTCGACGATATTAGGCCAAGAGACCATCTGTGATTTGAATTTTTGGTTCTTATCATCCCATTCAGGAACCCTGTGGAGAAGCTCTTCCCTGTCAGTCGGGTCAATCCATTTCCCGTCGATATCGACCCATTCACCTGCCTTTATGAGCCTTGGATTGCCCTTTCGGTCTGTCCCCATCTCATCCTTTTCAGCCATCTTGAAGACAGGCTCGAATATGTCAGAAGAATGGCGTATCCCTTCCTGTATCTGTCCGGTCCTCTTGTCAACAAGGTATTCTGTCGCGTACTTGTCCTCATCCTCGTACGCCTCAAAATGTCCAGCCCACTTGCCCTTCTTGTTCCAGGGAGCATCTGTTATGCCGCGCATGAACTCTTGTGACCAGACATCGACACCTCCTCCGCCTGCAATGTCACCTACAAACTTGATTGCGTCCTTGACCTCCTTCAGGTCCTCGTGGCGTTTCTGCTCGGATATGTTGCCGCGCTGCGGGTCAAATCCTGAAAGGTTTGACATCGATGAAGTGGGCATCTCAACACCCTCTATCATGACATCGTTGGCACGGGTGAGCTCCCTTAGGCTCTCCCGCACGTCCTTGCCGTATGCCTTTGGCCTGCCTCCCATCGGAGATGTGTGCGGTGTGCTGAACACTATCTGCATCTTGCTCGCACCCTCCCTGATAGCAGCATCTACATTCTGGATTATGTGCCCTCCGGTGACAGGATGCTTCTCAGGGACAGTGACGCCGAGCTCATTGATAGGCACGATAGGCTTCTCCAGCCTAGGCTCCTCTCTCGGAGGCTCCCTTGATTCCCTGTCCATGGGCGTGTAGTATGGCCCTGATGTGAACTGCATGTTATTTCACGTGCTCCTTCACGAATTCATTTATCTCCTTGATGAAAAAATCAGCATCTGAAAGAAAAGAGTCGAACTCCCTGCCTGATATTGAAAACACTTCCCTGTGCATTATCCTCTTTGCGGCATTGTAGAACCGGTCCATAACCTCTGAGCAGCGCCTATGGATGAGGTTCCTTGCGACCAGCTCTCTCTTGAGTGTCGCTGAAAGCTCTTTTGGCGACGGTGGCGTGATGCCGGCTACCATGACAGCAGCATGCGCAGAATCTACAACAGCCCAGTAAAGGTCGATGACCGCCCTCTGCACTTTCTGTTCCGCAGTCTTCATTGAACGCTCAGCCTTGATGAAATAAACATTCACGCTCTCCTTGGAAGGCCTCATCTTACCTGTCACGAGCAGGTCCTGTAGAGGCATGAAAAAGCCATTGTCGCGTATAGCAAGGGAATCACTGACAAGCTGCATGATATTCTTATCTTTTGCCTTGAAGCCGTCCCAGAAGACAGAGGTGAGCATGACGTCACACTTCAATGGAAGCGTTGTCTTGTATGCAATCTCTGCAGCATCCACCCTGATCTCAGCAGACTTCTGGTCAAGCACAAGATTGTTAAGGTCGTCGATCAAGAAGACCAGGTCTATAGACTCATGTGCTACCCTCGGGTTCTTGATGACAACTGATGAGATAAGGCCCTTGTGCTTGTCAAGCACTTTCTTCGCGAACTTATCCAGCTCATCATAACGCTTGTCAGTCAAGTGCTCGATGTTATGCTTCTTCTTCCGCTTCAATACATCTTCCATGATTGCACCAATTCACCAATTGTTCACGCTGATTTAAAGTTTGTTTACCATTTGAAAATAGTCTGAATAGCCTGTTACCCTCCTGGACTGAACCAGTTCATCTTGTACCCCATCGACCTAAGGATGCGCATGGATGAGACCACGTTCTCAGTCAACTCCTCTGAAGGTGTGGAGTAAAGCTCCTGGTCAGGGGCCTTCTGCATGCTCTTCTGCAGTGTATCGTAGGCCTGCCTTGCATTCTCATACACCTCGAGGAACTCACCTCTTGTCGGCGGGACATTGTCCTGCACATACCACTGCTGTATCTCCTGCAATGTGTTCTGCGGAAGCAGCTCCTGTATCCGCCTGGCATAGTCAGTGCCAGCACCCTCAATCTTGATCTTATCTTCTTTCACCTGCTCCTCGATATCCTGGGCCTGCTCAAAGAGCTTGTCAATCTTGACCTGCTCCTGTTCAGGCACCTCTATCTCCTTCAGCATCTCGTCGAGCTTGATCTCCTTCAATGAGTCCTGTATGATCTTCTTTGCTTCCTCCTGCTCTTTCTTCCTCTTCTCCTCAAGCTCCTTCAGCCTCTTGAGGCGCTCCTTTGGCGGAAGCTTTTTTATATCTTCAAGCTCTTTATCCTCGACCATATTACCACGTGACCATCTTGTGTGCTTTCTTGAAATTTTTGTAGGTGTTCCAGAGCGGAACCCTCATAGCACTCACTGCCGCAGCCCTGTCCTTCTTCATCTTCCAAGGGGTTGCCTTGCCTTTCTCCTTTCTCTTTACCTTGGGCAGCAAAGGGCCTAGTATCTCCTTGAATCCGCCGAAGATAGCAAGGAACGGCTCTGCAGCACCCTTCATCTGCTCCAAGTGCTTCTTTGCAGCCTTCTTCTTCTCCTCTTCCTTCTTGATATCCTCTGGGAATTTCTCTCCAGACTCTTTCAGGTAGTTACGGAGGTCATCTCCAAGCGCATCGATCGAATCCTTGAGGGACTTGTCGATGTCGCCGAGCATGTCCATTGTCTCTGCATCCCTGAGACTGACATAATTATCGAATTCCTCGTCTGTCCATGCATAGCCTCTGAGGGTGAATTCGCTCCTTCCTATATGGACAGGACCCTTATGCTGATATCCTTCCTGATGGTAATCCATGTGAGGCTGAGTCCTGAACAGCAGGTTCAGCACGACAACAGCATGGTAATTGTCATTGATCTTCCTCCTGCAGATAATCTCTATCTCTGTAAAGCTGCCCTCGAAAGCGCCGATAAGGTCTTCACTCATGGTCCTCTCAAAATTCTGCGAAAGCCGCTTCACATTCCTCAGGTAAGGCTTTACCCAGTCAATGTATAGCTGTATAGAATTGTAGTGCTGGCGCAGGAACTTGAGGGTGAAGTTCCTCCTGTTTGTTATCTCCTTGAATGTGTGCTCTTTCCAGACGATGTATGCCTTCAGCTTCCTCCGCAACACGTCCTTAAGCTTTACGTTGAACTTGAGGCTGTCGACGTACTTGTCCACCTCATTGCTCCTCATAGGCGGAGCCGCGAAGAAAAGATCTGGGAGGGCTGTGTAGCCAAGCGTGCTTGCAAGCCCGTAGACAGAGCCAGGCGCCTTGACACCACCATCCTTAAGATCGACCCAATAGCTCCGCAGCACGACCTCTGCTGACCGGCTCAGTTTCCGCTCGTGCACGCTTGCTTTTGCCTCTATCGCCTTGTTGCAGGCAGTATACAGATCAAGCCGTTCGTCAAGGATCCTCATCTCCCTCACTATCTGGAACAGCTCCTTTGTCAGCTTGCCTATTGTCGCGAGATAGTTCGAGACCTGGCCCTGCTGTATCGACATCCTCTGCTGTGCCTGACCCCAGAATGCAGACTGCTCTGAAGCAGTGAAGACATCAGTTATCTTCTTTACATCATGCAATCCAAAATCATCCCTGATGCTAGAGAGAAGCCAGAAATACACCTCTTCCACAGACTGGTTG
>JAHWIS010000092.1 GCA_019322385.1 Candidatus Woesearchaeota archaeon | reverse complement strand
GATGTTCAAGACCCACCTTGCATTCGGTTTCCTTATTGCTATCATAGCCATACGGTTCTTGAACCCAGCAAACCAGCTGTTGTTTGCATTCATCCTTCTGATAGGAGCGGCATTCCCTGACATAGACCATCCAAAGTCAAGGCTCGGCCAGATGGCATGGCCAATTGCAAGATTGTTCGAGCATAGGGGATTCTTCCACTCATTCTTTGCAATCGCGATTTTCACAGCCCTTCTGTTCATCATATCTAACTCAATGCTTTACTCCATAGCATTTCTTCTCGGCTATGCATCCCATATATTCGCAGACACCCTCACCACAGCAGGCATAATGCCCCTCCACCCACTGCTCAAGTTCAAGCTCCGCGGAGCCATGAGAACAGGAGCATTCTATGAATATTCTCTATTCTTTGTTCTTATCTCTGTTGACATATTCTTGATGTTTTTTCTCTAGCCACTGGACATCCGCAATATTTTCGCCTAACCACAATTCTCCTTAATTCTCAATTCTCAGCCGCTCTAAACCCTCCCACACCCCACTGGACATCCTCGGATGAGCTATTTAAACCTCCAGAGCGTTATATATTGTATCGAGGCCAGAAAGTGAGGCTGAGTACCAAAGTACCTGCGGATTTCTGGTTGAAATAAAAAGCGATAAGCAACTCGGGTGTAAATATGAACCAAACAAATGAATTGGGCAGTAATCTGCCAGAAAAAAAGTTTAGGGCTGGTGCCATATCAGCCACAATTTGGAAAAACCAGATCACGACCAAAGATGGTCAGGATCGCGAGATAAGAACTGTTTCTTTCCAGCGTTCTTATAAGGACAAGGAAACTGATGAATGGAAAACCACTAGTTCTCTTAGATCTATGGACCTTCCAAAAGCAGTTGTTGTCCTCAACAAAGCATATGAATACTTAGTTCTCAGCGGCCAGGGTGACCTGGCTGTTGGAATATAAGTAATCTAAAGATTAAAATATGAGGTGGTACTAATGACAGTTGAAGCAGCAAAACGAGATGACGCGATTAGTATGGGGGTAACAGAGTCAGTTTCTGTTGAAGATAGTCTAAAGAAAAGCAAATCAAAGAAAATGGAAAAGCAAGAAAGTCAAGATAAAGAACCTGATCTGTATGACCTGCCAGGTGTTGGGGCAGCAACCGCAGAGAAACTGAAAGAGTCAGGCTATGATGGTGTGATGAGCATAGCTGCAGCTTCGCCAGGAAAACTGGTTGAGGATGCTGGCGTTTCCGAGGCTGTTGCCAGGAAGATGATCAACGCCGCTAGAGACTCATTGAAGATGGGCTTTATTTCAGGCGAGGAAGTGCTCGCAAAGCGCGCGAAAGTAAAGAAGGTTACGACAGGAAGCAAGACATTCGACACGCTTCTTGGAGGTGGATTCGAGACCGGATCCATTATTGAGTGCTTTGGTGAGTTCGGCTCTGGAAAGACCCAGGTCGGTCACATCCTTGCTGTGAACTGCCAGAAAGACGAGCCTTCAGCAGTGGCTGTATATATAGATACAGAGAATACATTCAGGCCTGAGAGGATCAAGCAGCTTGCAGAAGGCGTAGGCCTTGAGCCAGATGATGTGCTGAAGAACATCAAGGTCGCAAAGGCATACAACTCTGACCACCAGTCGCTTTTGGCTGAAAAGGTTGTTGATCTGATAAAGAGTGACAACCTCAATGTCAGGGTAGTAATTGTCGACTCATTGACAGCTCATTTCAGGGCAGAGTTCATAGGACGTGGCACCCTTGCCGAGAGGCAGCAGAAGATCAACAAGCACATGCATACATTGCTGAAGCTTGCTGACATGCATAACATCTGCGTCTATGTCACGAACCAGGTTCAGGCAGACCCTGCCCAGTTCTTTGGAGATCCTACCAAGGCTGTTGGAGGACATATTGTTGCTCACGCCTCTACATTCAGGATATATCTGAGGAAGGGTAAGAAAGGATCAAGGGTGGCAAAGCTGATCGACGCTCCGAACCTGCCTGATGGTGAATGTAATTTCTTCGTCGAAACAGGAGGATTAAGAGACGTTTAAGAGCATTCCAAAGATTTATAAATCTCTTTCTTTTTCTTTTCTTCTTATGCACGACCTGTCGTGCAGATTAGATATAGGAAATATAGGTGAATATGTAATGTATGGAGAAGGTAATCGTGGAGGCGGTTTCAGGCCTCGAGGTGGCGGCTTTCCGCCAGTAAAAGTTGGTGAAGAAATCGATGTAAGGATAGAGGCTGTCGGCGAGAAGGGCGATGGCATTGCCAGGAAGCGCGGCTTTGTTTTGTTTGTTCCGAACACGCGCGAGGGTGACGAAGTAAGGATCCGCGTGACAAAGGTGTTGCGTAAGGTAGGTTTTGCAGACGTGGTAGGCCAGGCACAAGGCGCTGTTGAGAGTGCTGCACCTGCTGAAGAGCAAGCAGCTCCTGCTCCTGAGGCTCCTGCTGAAGAGGCAGCCCCAGAAGACACAGAGGACTTTGGTGAGGAAGAAGCAGCTCCTGTGGAAGCCCCAGCCGAGGAAGCTCCGGTTGAAGAGGCACCAGTAGAGGAACCTGTTCCTGAGGCTCCTGCTGAAGAGCCAGCTGAAGAAGTGCCAGAAGCTCCGGCAGAACCTGAAGAGGAAGCTCCTCCAGCTCCAGAAGAACCTGCTGAAGAGGAAGAAGTTCCTCCACCGCCTGAGGCTCCTGAAGAAGAAGCTCCTGAAGCACCTGCTAAAGAGCCAGAAGAGGAGAAGACAGAAGAATAACTTTGTTTTTTCTTTTTTTTCTTTTTTCAAAATGAGACTGTTCATCGCTTTTGAAATACCTGAAGATATTTCTAATTCATTGTCTGCTCTGCAGGAAAGAATAAAATTAGATGGCAAAGCCACAAAACCAAAATCTTTCCATCTTACACTAAAATTCCTAGGAGAGGTGGATGAAGAAAAACTATCGATTCTGATTGAAGAATTGTCCAAGGTACAATTCAATTCTTTTGAAACATCCTTGTCAGACATTGGAGCATTCCCTGACATGAATCGACCGCGCGTTGTCTGGGTAGGACTTGAACCGCAAAATACAATAAATGAACTACAAAAACAGATAGACTCAGCAACACAGAAATTAGGATTCGATCCTGACAACAGGTTCCACCCACATCTTACATTAGCACGGATCAAGTTTGTCAAGAACAAGAAAGAGTTCAAGGATATGATTGAAAACCTGAAACCACCGCAAGGATCTTTCACACTCAACTCATTCAAGCTGATTAAATCAACCCTCACGCCGCAAGGGCCTGAATATGAGATATTGCATTCATTTGAGGCCCAACAATAACCTTTATTAACCCCCTCCTTCTCCCCTTATATATTGCCCAGCATAAGGGTTAGCCGATCAGGGACCTTGTGCGCACTGCAGGGCGATAATAATGCAGTAATAGACTCTCTCGTTCTATTGCTGACTAAATCATAATCAGGAGGTTCAAAAATGGCAGAAGAACAGCTTTTAGTGCCTATTGACAATTATTTGAAGGCAGGTATCCATATCGGGACCAAATTCAGGACAAAGTACATGGATAATTTCATCTACAAGACAAGGCCTGATGGACTTTACGTACTGAACCTGCAGAAGATTGATGAGCGTCTTAGCATTGCAGCTAAATTCCTTGCAGGTTATGAACCAGAGGAAATCCTTGTGGTCTGCAGG
>JAHWIS010000091.1 GCA_019322385.1 Candidatus Woesearchaeota archaeon | reverse complement strand
GGAGTCGCAGACGAGATGAAAAACTCTGATACCGATCCTATCCCAGACGCATTTGAAGGAGCTGGCTGTGAATTGCAGGACACTACCAAAGGTCCTGTTGATTTTGAAGGCTGTTGGTACTCTACAGCCAATGGCAACCTTGATAATTGGAGTATTGAAGGATGAATAAAAGAATTTCAATATGGATTTGCATGATTTTCTTACTCACATCCATAGCATTTGCTGCGACAAGCGCAAAGATAATCACTGATTCAACATCTCCTGGATGTTATGAGGCAGAGGGTGTGCAGCGCAACTGCCACAGCCTTGAGGCGATTGTTGATTCTGGTGATTCTGTTGTGTATACAATCCAAGGTGTAGAGCCTGAAACAACATATACAACTTCATTCATGTTCAAGCTTCAGTCAGGCGCTTTTGAGTTCAGCATCGACGGTATCAATGTGGATTCAGCAACACTCAATGCAATAACTTGGAAACAGCACAGCATTTCATTCACAACACCAGAGAATGTTCCTGCTGAAGTCAAGCTGAAGTTCAGGGCAACTGGCGGCAATGCAGTATTCTATCTTGACAATATCCAGTTCACTCCTTCACCAGAACCGACAGCGTTTGTTAATTTCAAATATGAAAAAGGATGCTGTCCTTCTGACTTCTGCTATACAGGAGGAGTTATACCAGAGCATCCAAGCTGCATACATGATGATTTTTATGAGAAGAATGTCTCGATGCCTCCGATAGGATGGGAACTCGCAGATTTCGGAGGGAAACTGAATGATCCTTCATCTTTCCTTGATGCTCCGACAGGATACAGGTGCATAAACGGTACCTGGACATTCTCAAGAGCAAAGACAACACCGCTTTATGACAAAGCAGGTTTCTGCCCAAAAGATGATCAGTGCTTTATTGGTGGCAGCGCTCTGGCAGAGATTGCTTGTAAAGAATCAGGCACTTTCCATCCATATGCAGATGAATGGTTCTACTGCCATCAGGGCAACTGGACAACAAGAACCAAAGAGATAGCGTTACAGATGTGGGAGATGACAGGTTCTGATGATACTTACACAATCTTCTGCGATAAATACGATAGATCTCTAAATCCTGACGAGACAGAGACGCATTATCGTGATTATCTTGGTGATAATGTAGCTTCCCTTGTCGCTTCAGACATGGTCAATGAGTTCTGCATACTAGAACTCAATGGAAAAGTTGTAGCAGGAGTATCACTTAACCAAGAAATAAACAACACAATTGGTGGTGGTCAGAGAGACTGCACTTTCTATGATGCTCCTGAGCACTGTGATGAAGACGGTAAATACATTGGCCCTGCAGAAGAAATCTTGTCAAAATCATTCCTAGAGATGCTGAAAGGACCTGATGACCTTGACTATTGCGATTCTGCAATACAGAACACAGATGGTCAGTACCATGAATGTGCAAACAGAGACATATACTACAACAGTAAATTGAACGTTGTCCTGTTCACAAAGCCTCACCAGAGACCTATCGATGAAAGACAAGTAGTGCCGATTGTCCAGACAGAGACTCTTTTCGATGTCATCTTCAATTATCTGAGAGGTATACTCCAGAACCTTATAGGTGTCGGAGGCCTTGCCACGCCTCAGACAGAGGCTGTTCAGCAGCAGAACCTTGACTTCATAGAAAAAGCAGGCTCTTTTGACAAGCTCTACATCAGCCATTCTCCTGAAGGACCAAATGGAAACCCAAGAGCAATAAGAGCAATACGCGAAACAAGAGCACATAAGAGAGCTGATGTTGGAGTCACTATCAAGACATTCATATCTGCAGAATACTTCAATTACCAAGCGAATATCTGCAATTTCTTTTACAAGCATAATTATCTCGATCTAAGAGAGCAGATCTCAAATAACAATAACATACAATGCACTCCTGTAATTATAGATGACGAACAATGGCTGCATTCCATATATGTTGAAGAGCCAGCTTTCGAGGAGATCCCAGCAGAGCTCAGATCAATCAGGGTTTGGAAAGGGGCTTCTGACAGTTTCTGGAATGACCTGACTTCAAAGATACGCACACAGCCTGTAAGGG
>JAHWIS010000090.1 GCA_019322385.1 Candidatus Woesearchaeota archaeon | reverse complement strand
TTCCGATAAGGGATCTGCCTAACAAGGATTCTGACGAGAGGCTTGCAGGCTTTGTCCTCAATCTCCATCAGACACAGGACGCAGGGAAGTGTGATATCGAGACAGATATCCTCAAGAAATTCATTGCCTATGCTCGCAGGGCCTGCATCCCGAAGCTGACAGACGCTGCTCTCGAGGAGATCAAAAGCTATTACGTCAAGATGCGGAACTCTGGCGGTGATGAAGGCGGTGTCAAGGCAATCCCTATCACTGCAAGGCAACTGGAAGCTCTTGTCAGGCTTGCTGAAGCATCTGCAAGGTCGCGTCTTGCAGAGAAGGTCACGAGAAAAGACGCAAGGAAAGCTATCGAGCTTCTGCATTACTGCATGTCGCAGGTGGGTATAGACCCTGACACTGGAAAGATTGATGTCGACGTCCTCACTACAGGAGTCTCATCTTCTGCAAGGAGCAATATAATCATCATCAAGGAATCTATCAATGACCTTGAGAACAAGATCGGCAAGACAATCCCTGTTGAAGATATTGTCAAGGAAGCTCAGGACAAAGGAGTCTCTGCAGACAAGGCAGAAGAGGTCATAGAAAAACTCAAGCGATCGGGTGACATCTTCGAGCCGAAAAGAGGATTTATTCAGAAGATTTAAAATTGCTAGTTCATGTTCTCGACAGTACAGATATTATTCTACTGTACCATGATAGTGACGAAGCGTTTTTCGTATTTAAAGCTTATGCCGGCCTGAACATACTTCATGACAAAATTTATAAGAAAATACAAGATAGATTACTCTCATGGCTGAACAGGGATCCTCAAAAAGGCAGGTTGCCTACAAGGTGTACATTGCTGATATTCTCAATAACCGTTACGTCAAGGAAGAGGGCTGGCTTCCTAATTACATAGCTGTCGGGGACAAGAAAGTGTCGCGCGCGAATCTTTTGGGTGTTATTGTCTCAAAAGACACGCAGGAAACAGATGTTGTTTCCCAGAATTTTATCCTTGACGACGGCACTGGCCGCGTTGCACTGAGGTTTTTTGAGTCTGGCGCTGATCTTGATGTAGGTGACATGGTGACTGTCATCGGCAGGCCCAGGGAGTTCGGTGCTGAGCGCTATGTTGTTCCAGAGGTCATAAAGAAAGTCAAGGATCCTCGATGGGTCGAGTTCAGGAAGCTGGAGCTTGCTGGGGAAAAGCGTCCAGAGCAGGAGCATTCACAGGCTCCAGAAGAACTGTCAGTCGAGACAGAGGATTTTGTTGATGATTCTAATCCATTGTCAGACATAATGTCAATCATCAGACGTCTTGATGTTGGTGCTGGTGTTGAATTCAGTGATATCTCAAAAGAATCAGGGAAACCAAATACTGAAGAGCTTGTCAACAAACTTCTTGAGCAGGGAGACATCTTTGAGGTAAAGCCCGGCAGGTATAAGGTTCTTGAATGAGCTTGACAAGAATTCTAAAAGAGTACGGGCGTAAGGTAAGATTCTAGCAGTGCTGCAATAAACAATATCGCTATCGCTATTATCAGGAGTGAGGAAGCATCCAACACTATCTTCTGGAAATTGTCTGTCTTGAAATCATGGTTTATCACCGCAACTGATATGATCCCACCTGCGAGTCCTGCTATCATGTACGCCGCCATCTCAGGCACTCCGTGGAAAAGGTATCTTGAGAATGAATAAGCCACTGACTGCGTCACTGCTGCCATCTTGGCCACCCCTGTAGCTGCTGCGTATTTTGTCATTCCCAGCTTGATCAGGTTGCCTATCGCTGCAGCTACGACTGATGCGTTCCACGCAAGTATGAATATTGCGCCTGCACCATAGAAAAAAGCAAAGAGTATGCAGAATATCATCACCTTTATGTTGTTGAAGAATATGCGATTGAAGAGCGATGTCCCGACCGCCTCTCCTACTATCTGTCCTTGAACAGGCGCGTTTATCTGCGCTATTGTGGTTATCTGCTGCCTGAATATTGTCTGCGACATCTCTGGAGGCAATACCACATACCATAGAACAAAAGCAACTGTCATGCCAAGGAAAAGGCAGGTGTAGAACATCAGCACCCTGCTGTGCTTCTTGAGCATTGACGTCTCTTTCTCAAGGATAATGTCTTGCTTTTCTTCGCGTCTGATCACATAGAACATCAAGGGTATGCAGGCGAATGTTGTTAGGAATATCATCACCAGATCTGCCTTGTCTCTGAATATCCAGTAGCCTAGGAATACCCCTATGGATGCTATGAACAGTCCATAAAAAAACAGTTCCCATGGTTTTCTTACTGCTCTTAAGGGTTTGATTAGTGATTCAAAAACCATGCATTGATTCCCATTTATAAACTATTTAAATCTTTCTCTGAGAATATAAAGCGTATAGTTTAAATAGAGGTGTTTTCTCCTTGAAAACATGGATTACAAAGAAATGCTGAAGAAAGCCAGGAGTGAAATGCCTGAGTCTGTTTTTGAGAGCGAGAGGTTTGAGATACCTAAAGTCACAGGCCATATACAGGGAAGCAGGACAGTCATAAGCAATTTCAACCAGATTGCGAATGTCCTTGGAAGAAGTCCTGAACACCTCCTAAAATATATTTTGAAAGAACTTGCCACTCCAGGAAAACTCACCAAGAATGCTCTTATCTTCGGCGCAAAAGTGCCAGCGTCCAGGATCAATGAAAAGATCCGAAAATACGCTTCTGAATATGTTCTCTGCCGTGATTGCGGCAAGCCAGACACAAAGATTGTCAAAGAGGGTGAACTCTCTTACATGAAATGCCAGGCATGCGGTGCAAAGCATCAGGTAAAGGCCATGAAGGCTTCTCTCTGAAAATGATCGTCAATGTGCATGACACGCCGAACGGCAAGATGATTGCGATATGTGACTCTGATATTCTTGGAAAGACATTTGAGGAAGGTGAGCTGCAGCTTGACCTCTCATCCAGGTTCTATCAAGGAGAAGAAAAAACAGCTGAAGAAGCAGAGAGTGTGCTTAAAGACAGCTATGTTGTTAATGCTGTCGGAAAAGAATCAGTGGGCCTGTTGGTCAAGAAGAATCTGGTAAAAAAAGAGAATATTGGTATTGTTTCAGGGATTCCTTATGCGCAGTGTGTTGTAGAGCGATAATTTACTTTCTATGGACTGGCTTATTGTAGGCCACCGCGTGACTGTTCGTGACCTTGTTCTTCTTTTGCTTCAAAGGATTCTTTTCGAGCTGCTTTGCCCTGTTCTGCGCAACAGCATTCTGTTTGTCCCTGTCTCTCATGTACTGAGCAATCTGTACTCCTTCATCTATCGGTAGGAAGTTCTCAGGGTTCACAAGGTATGTTTTCTCACCATCGTATATCCTTATCTCGAGATGAGAATGCGGACCTGTCACCCTCCCACTCTTACCATACCGTCCTATCGGCTTATCAAAAGACGTCACACCATCACCTATCCTGAGATGCTTTGGCCTTTCTCGAAGATGCAGATACTTTGCTGCAATATCCCGCTTATCGCTTAGGTTTGCCTTGCATTCTACATAATGTCCTGCTTGTGAATTATAGCCTATTGATGTCACGACACAGCATCTAGGGAATATAGAATATAGATTTTA
>JAHWIS010000089.1 GCA_019322385.1 Candidatus Woesearchaeota archaeon | reverse complement strand
GTCAAGCTGGGGAATATCAACAAGGCTCATAGGGACGGCAATCATGCAGCACAGCGACAACAAAGGACTCGTGCTGCCGCCAGCACTCGCGCCGAACAAGGTGGTCATAATCCCTATAATATATGACAAGAGCAGGGATGATGTGCTCGGCAAGGCAACGGCAATCAAGGATTCTCTTGCAGAGTATGATCCTGTATTTGATGACAGGGAAGAATACACACCAGGATGGAAATTCAATGAATGGGAACTCAAGGGAGTGCCATTGCGGCTCGAATTCGGGCCGAAGGACATGGAAGCAGACCAGGTCACAGCAGTGGTGCGGGACACAGGAGAGAAGCAGTACATTAAGATAAATGACCTGAAGTCAGCGCTGCCAGAAATCCTGCAGCAGATGCAGAACAGGCTCTATGAAAAGGCGAAACAGAACCTTGAGAACAGCACGGTCGAAGTGAACAATTTTGATGATCTTGTTAAGGCAATAAATGAGCGTAAGCTTGTGAAGACAGTATTCTGCGGGGAGGCAGAATGCGAGGACTGGATAAAGGACAAGTCAGGCGGAGCAACATCGCGATGTATACCTATGGGTAATGAGAAAGCGCCTGAAGGCAGCAAGTGCACACACTGCGGAAAGGATGCCAAGTGGAACATATACTTCAGCAAGAGCTACTGATTCAGTTGAATTCTACTATAACGCTTAAATAGCGTTGATTTCGTACCCTTATTATGACGACAAAAGTTATTTATATTTTAAGGGTATTTTTATCGACAAGTGATAAATAAAAAGCGGTGATCCTGTAGGGGGATTTGAACCTTCTACTATGCAGTATTATAATCATCTAATACCTGATGGGGTGGAATTGAAAATGAGGAAACTCGCAGTATACATGGTCTTGACATTGTTCTTGCTATTGTTCTCAACAGCAGTAGCAGCGCAGAGCATGTTAGAGATAACAGATGTTGTTGTTGAAGTCGATGATGACAAGCAGTCAGCAAATGAAGCTGGAGGCACTATAGATATACTTCCTGATTCTGTACTTGAAATGAAGATAGAAGTGACTAACAATTATCCATCAGGGACAGATGGTGGAGAGATAGAGAACGTCGAGATAGAGGCTATCCTTGAAGAGATAGATGATGGCGATGATTTTGAGGAGACGTCTGATGATTTCGACCTTCGGCCAGGAAGGGACAAGACAGTGACGATGACATTCGACATCCCCTTGAAGCTGGAGACAGACGAGACATTCAAGCTTACTGTGCATGTTGAAGGTGAAGATAAGAACGGAACAATACACACAGCAGACCTTGAGTTTGACGTTGATGTCGACAAGGAAAAGCATGAGATCAGGTTCCTGAGGAAAGAACTTTCACCATCAAGGGTCAAATGTTCAGGATCAACAAGGCTTCTAATAGGCCTTATCAACACAGGTGAAGAGGACGAGGATGTAGAGCTCATAGTCGAGGCTCCAGAGCTTGATTACAACAAGAGGCTGGAGTTTGAGATGTATGAGGACATAGATGATGATGAGAATGAGTATGAATTCTCTGAAACGATTGACATAGAGGAGGATCTGGGCGCGGGCATGTACAGCGTCTATCTGAAAGTGATATTCTATGACAACAGGAGGACGCTCGAGGATACATTGATACTCGAGGTTGAGTCATGTGATGAGCCTGAGCCTGAACCAATACCTCAACCACAGCCGCAACCGCAGCCTGAGCCAGAACCAGAGCCGGAACCAGAACCGATTCAGGTGATCTCAGAGCCAGAGCCTCCAAGGGTCAGGCCAGCAACAACTGCAGTGGCAACACCAAGGACGACATATACAAAAGACAGCTGGTGGGGCGATAACTGGATGATACCAGTGCTTCTGCTGACGACTCTCATAATGATCATAGCAGTCGTGATACTTGTCGTTGTGCTGTTGAAGAGAAGGAAATGAGATAATTTTTTTAATCTTTTATCTTAATATTTCTTAAATCTTGAAAATGGCTGAAGAAGAACTTGACAGAACAGTGGAACGTTTATTTCGCGGGATCAATGCAGCTGGAAAGGCATGTGAACGACTGTTTAATGCCAAGACTAATATCCCTGGTTTTGCGGAATTTTTTGAAGGGAAGAGCAGAAACTATGAGTCTTTCGGGTTTGAATATGATTCAGGCATAATCGACTTTGCGGTTGATGCAGAAAAGCAATGCGTGTTCTGCGTTCTTGGTTATTACAACAAGACAGGCGCTGACGAGAGCCTGACATGCGCTATATTCAAGGACGGAAAAGAATATGTTGCAACCGCAGGCAAGGCAAACTTCAAGACAAACGATATTATCTACGGATATCAAGGGATATTGATTGCTGAACTACCTCTGCATGGTTCACCAGATAAACTTGCAGAAATGATAGTGAAAGTGCGAGGAAAACAGGTGCACTTTGACATACCTTTAGAATAGGAAACAAAGAAAAAATATTTCTTACCTTATCCTCACTGCCTCGAGGTTTCTCGGCGCTACAGTCTCTACCCTGAACTGCCTGTGTATGCTGCTGGCAAGGTCAAGGCATCTTGAGTTCTCGCCGTGATTTATGATGACCTTCTTTGGCCTCGGCTGGCATCTTGAGACAAAGTTCATGAGCTCTTTCCTGTCAGAGTGGCCTGTGATCTCTATCTTGTGCACTTCCATCTTTATGTTGAGCACATCAGGCTTTCCAGATGAGTCTACTCGCATGACTATCTCGCGCTGACCTTCCCTTATTCTCTTACCTAAGCTTCCCTCAGGCTGATAGCAGGAGAAGACCAGGCTGTTATGGGGATTGTCTGCCAGGGCTTTCAGGTACTCGACAGATGGACCGCCGACAAGCATACCTGAAGTAGCTACTATCAAGCAGCTTCCGGTCTCCTCAATGACCTGTTGCCTTTCCTTGTTGCTGCCGACCCTCTTGAATATCGGAGAGAGGAACGGGTTGTTGTCCTTATGGAATATCTGTTTCCTGACAGCAGAGTTGAGGAATTCAGGATAAGCAGTATGTATAGCTGTGATGTCCCACACCATGCCGTCGATGTAGACAGGCATCTGCTCAATCTCGCCTTTCCTTATCATCTCTTCGATCAGAAGCATCACTTCCTGGGCCCTTCCAGAACCCAGCGTGGGCAGCAGTATCTTGCCTTTACGGGCGACAGTATCCTTTACTATCTTCCTGAGCACCTCATCCTGAGCCCTTATAGGAGGGAGTACATTGTCCCTTCCGCCATAAGTGCTCTCTATCATCAATGTCTCAAGCCTTGGGAACCTTGTCTCTGCCTGTTCAAGGAGACGGCTCCTTGCGAACTTCATGTCAGCAGAATAGAGTAGGTTGTGCAGGCCGTTCCCTACGTGTAGGTGCACCATCGAGCTTCCAAGCATGTGACCTGCATTGTAAAGAGTGATCCTGACATCAGGAGTGACATCCGTAACTTCATCATAACCAAGGCAGATCGTGTGCTTCACCATCTCCCTGACCTCTTCAGATGTGAAGATAGGATCTTTGCCTTCTGACCTCATGATCTTGACCATATCAAGCTGCAGCAATGACATTATATCCCTTGTCGGCAATGTGCAGTATACAGGGCCTCTGTATCCCATCTTGAAGAGCCAGGGCACAAGACCGCTGTGGTCAAGATGCGCGTGAGTGATAATCACTGCGTCGAGCTCATCGATCTTGAACTCAGGGGATTCAAGATAAGGATATGCCGCGCTGTCTGATGCTATATTTATCCCGCAGTCAAGCAAGACCCTTGATTCAGGGGTCTGCAGGAAGAGCGCTGACCTTCCTACCTGCCTTGCTCCGCCAAGGTATGTGACGCGGATCCATTCTTCTTTCTTGCCCCTTATCCAGCCGTCGTAAATCCTGTGGCCGGTCTTGTCAAGGAACTTACGCCTATAATCTGAATTCTCATAGAGCACTGCCCTTATAGTCTCTGTAAGCTTTGACCTTATCGCTGGCGTGCGTTTTATGAGCGGAACCCACATTGTCTTCTCCCTGATGGATCTCAGGAGCTCGCCCTGCTTTCCGATGACAAGGCCTGGCTTTTCTGCGTGGATTATTACCATTGACCTCTGCGAGTCAAAGATTATCATGCTCGGCTTTGCCTCCTCTGGGATAAGGCTCCTTATGGTCTCTTCTGCCTTTTCCATCTCCATGCAT
>JAHWIS010000088.1 GCA_019322385.1 Candidatus Woesearchaeota archaeon | reverse complement strand
TGGGTAAACTCAAACGCAACTGCCTATGGCTATGATATTGTGCAGGACTCTGTAAGAACAGATGGACTAGCAGCTTATTCAAACATTTATGCGTTCGGCTCAATGCTCGCCACATATTTCGACTCAACTTCAAATATATATGTTTCATACGCAGAAAACCTGACAGCCAAGTTCTCTATGACTGGAAGCAATCTTAGCTTTTACGGTGGCTTGGTGGCGTATAGGAATGCTTCAGGCGGGATCATGGTTGCAGACATTCTAGGATCTACAAGCCCTTCAAACATAATCAGCACATACATAGGCATGTCTGGAACAAATACTGCGTTATATGACAAGACAATAGTGTTTGAGAACAATAACAACCTTTATTATACCACAAGAAAGGTTACTATACCTGCTTCATTTATCATCGAGAACCCGATAGATTCAAACTATTACACAATAGAGACCAATTATTCTACCAGCACAGAGTATGACTGGCGTGTGGTCGGGTGCGACAATGCATTCAGCAATAATGACTCTTCATGCACCACAAGCACATCACGAACATTCTCAGTCGATAATGAAGCACCGACAATCAGCAGCATATCACCGACGCAAGACTCAGTTGTAGGTGGCATGTTCAGGGTCTGGGCAAAGGTTGATGATACTCCTGGCGACTATCAGGATGTTGCATCTGCCAATTACACAGTCAAGTACAAGGACAACAGTACAATCAAGTTCCAGGGCGATATGGCGCAGGGAGGAAATGTCTGGAACAGCGGTTACCTAGACTTCAGCGACGAAACCCTTGAAGATTTCACCCTTCTGATAAGCGCAAAAGATCATATGGGCCATTGGGCTCATGATCATGTCAACTTCACAGTCAATAATGCTACTCCTTGGTTCCTTTTCGGGACAGGAAGCGATGAGATAACAGTAGATGGCTTGAAGACATTTGCAAATATCATCCAGAGTGATTTCATTGCATACAATGTCCTGACATCAAATCTTAGGATAGTAGGGCCGTCACCTTCAACAACTAATAGGTTTGCCCAGTCAAGGATAAACCTGACAATCACAAATCACAATTACTCTGACGACATCTCGACAGCGACGTGGCCAGATGGAGAGTACACAGTATATTTCAACGCAACAACCCTTGGTGACCTGGACAGGACAGACTCCAGGACATTCTGGGTCGACAAGAACGCACCTCAATGGTCAGATGCTTCACCGACAGAGATATTCGCTAGTGAAGACCTAATCCTGTACATAAACTGGACTGACATCACTCTCCAGGGCGTCAACTTTACATACAACAACACGAACATCTCGATATCAACAATGCTGAGCGAGAATGGAACATTAAGCAATGGCCTGTACAGATCATCAGCGCTTGATGTCAGCTCCTTCAGGGGCAGCACATTCTACTGGAAGTCAGAAGCGATTGACAGAAGGAATCAGACCAATAGCACAGGCTGGCAGACAGTCACTGTAAAGAACAATGCTCCGACAGAACCTGCAATAACCAACAGCACAACAGGCGGTTCCACACCAGCCATCGCATCCACGGTAGGCGGTGTGGTAAGCATAACATGGAATGCATCAACTGATGGCGATGATGATACGCTTTATTATAGCTTGATGTACTCAAATGATTTGTCGACCTGGAAGACTATCGCAACAGGATTGACAACAAACTCTTATTCATGGGATACAACATTGAATATCACAGCTGTAGAAGATGTGTTCCTTTTAGTCAATGTGACTGACGGTGTAGAAGGTAATTTGAGCGCTAGATACGGCAATTTCACTGTGGACAATGAAGCTCCAGCAATAACAATAACTGATCCTGTGAACATCGTTGTAGGCACTTCAACTCCTGCAAACATAACAACAAGCGAATCAGCAACATGCACCTTCGGAATAAACGGCTCTGCAAGTCTCAGCCAGTCATCCACATCAGGAACTTCACATATAATAACAATATCCAGCCTTGCATACAACAACACCTACAATCTGTCCGTAAGTTGCGAAGACAGTGTAGGGAACACAAACGAGACATCAAAGCTGTTCCAGGCAAGAGAGACAGGCCTTGCATTCTCCAATGCATGGGCAAACAAGACAGTGCTCATCGTCAACGAATCTGTCAATATAACATTCCAGATACCCACAAGAAGCGATCTTGTAGCATTCAACTGGACAATAACCAATGGAACAACGACTTGGGAAAGAGGTATGAGTCATGTCTCGCCAGACATAACATCTACGAATGATCTGACATATCTCAACGGCCTTGCGTCAATCTCAACATTAGCTCCAGGCGAGTACAATCTCACCATCACAAACCTGACATCATCATTGGACGCAGACGTAGCAGATCCAGACATAGAAGTAGGCACGATATTCGAAGTATTCACACAATTCAGCCAGACAATCAATGTAGAATAACATGAAACATAAAACAACAGCAAAGATCCTTGCATTCATTTTCATAGCAATAGCTCTTGCTTCATTTGCATCTGCAGAGGAAGTGACATACACATACAGCTCAGTCAATGACGACATATTGGCCACAGATACTGTGACAGTACCTGACACAGTGGTTGTCAATCTGCCTGACACGACATGGAAACTGGAATTAGTGAACAATGACAGCAAGTTCAAGATATACATGCCTACATTGAACAGCACAGAGGCTCCGCAGCTTAACATAAAGGCAAGAGTGCTTGACCTGAATGTCCAGAACTACGACGGAAGCGTTGGCCTAAACTCAGGGACATACAGGGCTAAATATGCATATGCATTCAACATATCAGAACTGACGTCAAAATCATACACATTATACATCGATTACACTGATTATGCATCGGAAATATCAAATCCAAAGCTGTTCCAGTGTGACTTCGACTTCATCACAAACACAACAAACACTTCAACCTGCAGTCTGCTTGCCACAAGCGCTTCAAATAACATAGCTTCAGCAAGCACAAGCGGATTCTCATCGTTTTTCATAACGCAGGATACTACCACTACTGGAGGCACAACTGGCGGTGGCGGTGGTGGTGGAGGCGGCGGAGGCGGAGGCCTCGGCAGCCCCAAGATAATCTACGTAACTCCAACACGTGAAGGAGAATCAGTCCAGGTGATACAGGGAGATGAGCTCATAATCCTGTTCAAGGGCGGTGAATATCATTTCAGGGTCACTAGTGTCGGCCATCACAAGGTACAGCTCAAGTCCCTTGCATCATTCCTCACTTATGACATAAAGCTCGGCGAGTTCAAGACAATAGGCCTCACTTCCTTCCTCAACAGGGATATAGAGGTCTCTATGTATGTCTCTAACCAGTTTGCAGTATTGACTTTCAAGACAATAGAGAGGCCAACATTCTCATTCCCATTGCTGCCGCCAAGGCCGAGAGTGCCGGCGACAGAAGAGGCTGCTGCGCTACCTGCAGCACCTGCACCAAGGCCAACACCGACCGCTGCGCCATCACCTGCTGCACCTTCACCAGAAGAGCTGCAGGTTCCAGAATCACCAATAGGTATCTGGACAATAGTGGCTGCATTGGTATTCGTCATATTCCTAGTGGGAGGCATAGCCCTTTACAGGGTTAGGCTGCACCACCTGGAAAAACCCCCTACTGTAACTAGGACAGGTTTGGAGCCTGATGGTTTACCCGAAACTTCTTCAAAGGGCTCCGAACCTGCCCCTGTTTTAAAACAGGGAACAGTAGAAAAGGGAATTCCAGAAAAGAAACCTGAAGCAAAACCAGAAAGATCTGTAGAGATATCAAAAGCAAAGAAGCTTGAGCTTGAGAAATACATATTCCATGCTTACAGCCTTGGATTCAAGGATGCGCAGGTCAGGAAAGCCCTGATTGAGAAAGGCTGGCCTAAGCAGGTTGTCGAGCAGATATTGAAAGAGATCAAGCCTAAGAAGTGATTTCTAGAATGCCTGCAAAAAAAGCAAAGATCCTGATAAGGAAAGGGAAAAAGCAGTATATAGAGGACCTTGATAGGGAAGTGACTACAGTTAAGGAGAAGAGGTTCTATGTAGATGACTTCTCAAGGGATTTCTCGACGACGTATGGCATAATAAAAAAGGCAGATCTAAAAAAGACAGGCACAGTCAAGTCATCGCAGGACAAGGAGTTTAACATATTTGACGCTTCTTTCATCGATACATACAAGCGAATAAGGCGTCTGCCCCAGATAATCCCTCTAAAAGACATAGGTTATATCATCGCAAAGACAGGTGTAGGCCCGAATTCCATTGTCGTCGAAGGAGGCACAGGTTCTGGAGCGCTTGCGATATTTCTTTCAAGGTATTGCAAGAAAGTATATTCATACGAAATCGAGAAAAAGCATCTAGATGTTGCAAAAGAGAACATAAAGAACCTGAACATAAAGAACATAACTCTTAAGAACAAGGATCTATGCAAGAAGATAGATGAAAAGAGTGCAGACCTTATATGCCTCGATCTTCCCGCCCCCTGGGACGCAATCGATCCAGCATCAACAACCCTAAAACCAGGAGGATTCATAATCTCCTACTCTCCGACAATAATGCAGACAGCGGATTTTGTAAACGCTCTGCTCAAGAGAAAAGATTTCATACATCTTAACACAGTAGAGGTCATAGAGCGGCAATGGGAAGTCGAAAAAAGGAAAGTAAGGCCAAGGTCAAAGACAACAATACACTCTGGTTTCATAACCCTTGGTAGAAGAATATAACATGAAAAAGGAAATACGTGTGTTAGGGATCGATGATTCTCCTTTTGACAAGTTCAAGGACCGCTACGCGACTGTCATCGGTATTTTCTTCAGGGGAGGCAATTATGCTGATGGAGTGGTCTCTACAAAGATCCGCGTTGACGGGATGAATTCAACATCAAAGCTCGCAGATATGATCAACAGGTCAAGGTTCAAGTCCCAGCTGAGATGCATGTTTCTCGACGGTATCAACATGGCAGGCTTCAATGTCATCGACATCCACAAGCTCTACAGCCTGACAAAGATACCTGTTGTCGTAGTGGTGCGAAGAAAACCAGACCTGGATAACATAAAGCGCATCCTCAAGAGGCTTGGCATGCAGCGCAAGATAAAACTGCTCGACAAGGCAGGAGCGCCAAAGAAAGCCGGAAGGGTATATATCCAGTTTGCAGGGATATCATTTGACGAAGCAAAAAAGATAATAAAGACGACTGCGACACGCTCTTATCTTCCAGAGCCCCTCAGGATAGCCCACCTAATCGGCGCAGGGCTTGTCAAGGGCGAGAGCAAAGGAAATGCTTAAATAAGGCATTATATTATTGTTCCGCAGGTGATTTTGTGGCAAAAAAGAAAACAACAAAAGCCAAGAAGAAAAAGAGCAGCAAAAAAACAGGAGAATCCCGCTTCAAGTTTGTCAAGAAAAAAAAACATCACCCAAATCAGCATCCTGACTGTAAGTTCTGCAAGCTGATCCATACAAAAGAGAGGATTCTTTTCGAGAACAATCATATTGTTGTGATGTTCGGCAGGCAGCACCACAAGGGTAAGCTTGTCATCATGCCTAAGTCCCACGAGGAGGACCTTCTCAGTCTCCATGAGAAGACACTGGACTCTTTCATGAATGATACCATAAAGATCATGAAGGCATTAGGCAGGGCGATAAAGCCTGATCTTTTCAATCTTGAATACCTAGACAACTGGGACCACCATGTCCATTGGAATGTCTATCCGAGGTTCAAGACAGACGCTGACTGGGGTAACCCTCCTGTTATCCCGCCAAGGGACGCCAAGTTCAAGCCAAAGACACTGACCAAGAAAGAGCTTGCAGTGTTCAAGAAAGAACTTGATAAGATAAAGAAGGAGCTCTGGTAAGATGAATTGCAAGTTCTGCGAATGGGAAAAGCATTACAAGAAGATATATGAGAATGATCATGTCGTCGCTGTCTGGGGCTCCCCATACATAAGGGGGCATGTCAAGGTCATTTTGAAGCGACATGCCGATAACCTCACAGAGCTCTCCAAAGAAGAGGCCTGCGCTATTATGGAAGCCTGGCTCAAGGTTGGCAGGGCTATCGAGCAGGTCATCCACCCGTCTATAATAAATTGGCAGATAAACTGCAACTGGACCCGTCATGTCCATGGCCATATATTCCCAAGATGGGAGGCAGACACTGACTGGGGATAGCCTATCCAGTTCCCTACAAGAGAGCAGGTCCATAATAAGGATTATTTTGTGAAAGAACTCTCACCTGAAGACCAAAAAAAGATAGAAGATATTCTTTTTCACAAGAATTAAAATATTCATACATAATAGAGCTTGTTCGCGCTTATCTGCTCCCTGTCTTTCTGGCTTCCTGGTTTATTGATCCGGGGACGAAGTGTTTCCTCATCACGCCGCATAGTTATCTCAAGCCCTGTCAGGAACCGGTTCATACCTTCCTGCATGTCAAACGGCCCTGTCACGCTACCAGAAACAGCAGGTTCTCCTTCAAACACCATCAGTTTCTTAGAAAGATAATCAATGAACAGCAGGTCGTGGTCTACAACAAGCGCAGATGTCCCGCGTTGCTCCATGATGTCTGCTATTATCTTAGAGACCCTTATCCTCTGCTCCACATCAAGATATGCTGCAGGCTCGTCCAGCAGGTAAAGGTTTGCCTGCTTTGACAGGCAGAGCGCGATCGCAACCCTCTGCAGCTCTCCGCCGCTCAGCTCATTCAGTTTCTTCATAAGCAATGGCTTGATGTTCAGTGGCCTTATCAGCTGCGCATCGTATTTCTCTACTGCCTCGCCAAGCACAGCCATCACAACATCATCTCCGCCTTCCAGGTACTGTGATTTGTAGGATACTGTGATGTTCTGGTCGATCTTGCCCTCATCTGCCTTGATTACATCTGCAAGTATCTTGACAAAACTGGTCTTTCCTATGCCGTTCTCGCCCAGTACGCCTATGACATCATTCCTATATATCTCGCCTTTGTCTGCAGAAAGGGAGAACTTGCCGAGCTGTTTCTGCACACCTTGCCAGCTGCACTGCACCTCTTTGCCTTGTTTCTGTACTGGTGGCTTTGCTGCGAATTGTATCTTGTAGTCCCTGAATCGTATGTTCTCTTCGCGAAGATAGCCTTCAAGGAATATGTTGATTCCTGCCTTAGTCGTCTTGGGAAGGCTCACGACTCCATAACCCCCTTCCTTACCATACATTATGTGGACCAGGTCAGTGATATAGTCTAGTATTATTAGGTCGTGCTCTATGACGAGCACTGCTGTCTCTGGATCTGCCAGCTCTCGTATGAACTTGCTTACCTTGATCCTCTGCTTTATGTCCAGATAAGAAGTCGGCTCATCAAACACATACAAGTTCGCTTTCTTCATGACAGTTGCAGCTATAGCGACTCGCTGCAGCTCCCCGCCAGATATGCTATTTACATCATTGTCCAGGACCTTGCCGAGTTCAAGTGTCTCGACAACAGAGTCAAACACTCCTCTCTGGTCTGCTTTCTGAAGAATATCTCTTACACTCCCGCTCACCTGTTTAGGTATCGCGTCCACATTTTGCGGCTTGTACGCTGTCACGATCTTCCCATCTCTCACCTTTTCAAAGAAGTTCTGCGCTTCTGTGCCTTTGAAGAACTCTGCCAGCTCATCATATCCTGCTTCTGTTCCGTCTGTCCTGCCAAGGTTAGGCTTCAGCACGCCTGCGACTATCTTTATCGCTGTCGATTTTCCTATGCCGTTAACTCCAAGCACACCAACCACTTTGCCGAACATCGGTGTCGGCAGTGAAAAGAGCGAGAACCCGTTGGCACCATACCTGTGTATAGGGTCCTGCTTTAGCTCTTCTGGAAGGTTGATTATGTCTATAGCATCAAAAGGGCATCTGTTTGCGCATATGCCGCACCCTATGCATAGTTCTTCATCTATCTCAGCCTTCTTGTCCAGGGCCGAAGCCTTGATGCACTCCTCGCCTTTCCTGTTCACAGGGCAGACCTTGGCGCAGAGATAGTTGCCGCAGCCCATAGGATTGCATTCCTGCTTCTTTACTATAGCTATTCTTGCCATAGAAACCGAGAATTAGCCTATTCTTAATAATTTTACTGTTTAATAACCCTAAAATCCTTCGGGCTGAATCCTCCCCTGAATGTCTGTGCATATATGTCCATGACCTGTCTCTTGAGGTCTGTAGGCATCGAGCTGCTTTCGTGCTGAGAGAAGTATTTGTTGTATACATCCATCATGTTTGATTTTATATCCCTGCATGCCTTCAGCTTGCTGAACTTGTCGATCAGGTATCCTGTCTCTCCTTTCTCTGCAGCAAGATAGAAAGCCAGTGCCTGTTCCTCTGATCCTAGCCCAGACACGTCATAGCTATAGAGACCTTCTGTGCCGAATATAGAGAACTTGTCCTTGCTTGGCTTGTTGAACATGTTGTTCTTAAAACCCATGGAGCCAGTATCTATACCTAGTGCCTTGAAGAAAACAAACATCCTTGCGCATTTCGAGCAGTTACCGCACCACACCCGTTTCTTACCCTCTTCTGTGTCTGAAAAGCACGACATCTGCAGCTTTGCCAGAGCAGGATACCGTTCATGAAGTATCTTAACAAGACCTATCTCATACAATGGCCCTACAAGGCTCCCCACAGCAACACCATTGCTAGTCATTGTCTTCGCGACTATATCCAGCTGTTTGGTCCATTCTGTGCACTGGTCAAAGCAGAAATTGCTCTTGAATCCTTCTTTGTCATATATGTACTCATCGCAGCTGTACTCATTGCCGAACAGGACATAATCAATCCCATATTGTTTGACAAAAGGCATGATAGCAAGAGAATATGTCAGGAACTGCGTGCCTGCGCCCCAGTTGTTCTCATCTTCTCCGAGGTCGCAGTACCTCAACTTTCCTGGCTCGTTCACTATCCTGTGCACCTTTATGCTGTAGTCTTTCTCGAATTGTTCTATTATCTTGTATTTGTGTTTTGATTCTGGCCCATTAGGGTCCTCGTCTATGTAGACAGGTATAGGTGTTATGCCCAGCTCCATGCATAGCGCCAGGTTCAGCAGGCTCTCTTTCCCTGCAGTGAATAGTATTATTGCGCTCTTCTTGGTTTTCCACTTTATCTTTGTCTTCTTACCATTTGAAGGCATGGCTATTTCATTATTGGAAAAGACAAATTCAGAATTAAAGAACCGCCTTATGTAATCGACTGTCTTCTCATGGTCTATCACGGCGGTTGATGGGGCATCGTAAAGCGTCCCTTTGAATGCAAATGTCTCAAAGCAAGGCATTGCTGTATTGTAGAATATCCCTTTCTTTTTATGTGATGCAGCCAGGTGGCAGGTCTGCGTGAATGTCAGGTTGTCGAGAAGCAGCTTCTTCTCATCAGCAGAGACCTTCTTCCACAATTCAGTGGGCCACTCTATTTTATACTTCTTGCCATTCACAGAAATGAGTATACCATTGTCTCTAAGCTCTGAGCTTATTGTCACAAACTCTTTTTTATCTCTTTTTTCCCCATTAATCAACTTCAAATATTAGACGAGGATTGCATTATTTAAATGTTTTACGCCATTTCGCGCCATATCACTAGATTTAAATACCAATCCCTACTCCTCAGCTGTTTATGAAATGCGCTATCTGCAAGAAGAAGATTGTCGGGACATTCCTTAACAAGCCAATCGGCACGTATGTCAAGGACAAGAAAGGCAAGAAGCATACTGTATGTTCTGAATGCCAGAAGAAGTTTGCATCAAAAAAAGACATGCTTGAGCATTTGTAATTACATCTGCCTCCGTGGCTTAGTAGCTATAGCGGCTGCCTCGTAAGCAGCAGGTCAGGGGTGCAACTCCCCTCGGAGGCTTTTTTTCTACCAAAACCTTTAAATACCTAACAACCGTATTTTTCCAAAAAAGCGGTGAATTTATGGGGAAAAAGCTATTTTCAGCAGTAATCCTATCTCTCTTTCTAATCATTACAAGCTTTAGCGTTTCAGCGCAGGATATAGCGCTCAGGACAACCTCAAAATACGGGATCCTGAAGGGAGAGATAACACCGCAGCCAGTAAGGCCTGGAAACGATTTGCTTGTGACACTGAACATCATGAACATTGATGCTGATGAAGCAAAGAACATCTATCTGGTTGTTGAGACCGAAGGCCCTTTCACTTTCAAGTATGAAACAGAAAAACAGGTTTTCATTGAGCATCTTGTAGGTGTTGGCAGCTATGAGCAGGACTATCACCTTCTTGTCAATCCCGATGCAAAGACAGGGTTATATGAACTCGATATCATCATAAGGGATTTAGACGGCCAGACATCATTCAAGCAGATTGTTAACATCAAGGTAGAAGGGGTTCCAGACCTTGCAATAACCAAGCCTGAGGTGTCAAAGTCAACTCTCAGGCCAGGGGATGAATTCAACATCGCTTTCACATTAGAGAACAAAGGAACAGGCACTGCAAAGAACGTAAGGGTCGAGGCAGTGCTCAAAGGCCTGCCAGTGGTTCCACTGACAGATAATTCTGAGTTCATCGAGAGCATGAGCCCTGGTGATAGCAGGATGATAACATTCCCTTTGAGGGTCAGCAAGGATGCAAGAACAACATCTTACCAGATACCCCTCGAGATCACTGCATTGGATGAGACAGCTACAGATGAGATAACATCTTCTGAGATAATGGGCATAGAGGTTCTTGGTGATGCAATAATCAACCTTGCATCAGTAAGCACTGAACCGTCTGTCATCTCCAGCAATACTGATTTCTTCTTGGTGATAAGGGTAGGCAATAGCGGCACAGGCGATGCAGAGTCAGTCAGTGCTGAGATCAATATCCCTTTCGAGGGTGTCAAGAAGTCTTTCTTGAGCACTATTGAGCCAGGAGAGGACGCGCCTCTTGTGTTTCCGCTCAAGTCAAAAGGCTCAGGCAACTATGATTACAGGTTGAGCTTGTCGTATTCAGATGATTTAGGAACGCATTCTTCTGTGTATGACCTGAATATGTATGTCGGAAAAGCAAAGATAGATATCCTGTCAGTGCAGAACATTGTAATAGTCATCCTTATACTGATCTTGTTGTTTTCCAGTTTGAGGAAATTTGTAAAGCAAAGAAAATGAAGCCTGAAGTTCTTCTTGCCCTCAGAGGATTAAAAACCAATAAAGTAGTGTCAGTCATCATAGTGATTGCTTTGGTTATGGGCACGAGCAATTACATAATAGGGGACGCATTTGTCAATGGTGTTGAAGATTTGATGTACGGCACCTATTTGGAACTTCACTTAGGTGATTTGACAATAAGACCGAAAGAAAAGGCAGATTACATTGAAGATATTGACAGCAAGGCAGATAGGATACGTACAATAGAGGGGGTCGACGGTGTTTCAAAAAGATTGGCAACATTTGGTAGAGTTACTAAAGGGTCCAGGGGGCGGGACGTTGATATAGTCGGATTTGTCCCTTCTGATGATGCAAAAGTAACCAATATTGACAAGACATTGTTTTCAGGAAGTTTTCTGCGGGACAGTGATAGGAACAAAGTTGTGCTTGGTATGCATGTGGCGCGTGACTTGGACGTGGGTGTGGGAGAATCTGTTGAAATTATATATACAAACGGCAAAATAACTAAATATGAAGTGGTCGGCGTAACACAGGCAGCAGGTTATTATAGCTGGCGGTCAGTATTGGTGAATATTAATGATTTGCAAAGAGATCTTTCAGTCGGAAATGTTGCTACTAATATCTTAGTATCACTGGAAGATAGAAGCTTGGCCCAGTATACAAAAACACTCGTATACCAACAGGGAATCAGCGATACTATTAGGTCAGCAGAAGAGGAATTCCCAGGTTTTATGAGAACACTTAAAATCGTGACAAACATACTGCGGCTTCTTGTGGTGTTGGGTTTGATAATAGGAGCATTGATGGAAACAACTCTTTTTTACGTGAATGTTATCAGCAAGACAAGGATTATCGCAATATTGAAGGCAGTTGGCACAAAAAACAGTTCTGTGATGTCAATATACATAATTCAAGGAGTAATTTATGGTATTATCGCCTCATCTATAGGAATCGCAATTAGTTATCTTGTCACGTCTTATTTGGAGATGCATCCCTGGTTCATAGCAGAAGCAGGAAGGGTGTTTACATTTACTTTCAACCCGTATGCCGCAATTATGGCGTCAGGGATTACGATTTTTGTTTCAATATTAGCTTCTCTTTATCCTGCCTACCGGGCTGCGAAGATCGACATGGTGGAGGCCATGAGGACATGAGCGAGACAATGATTGATGTGAGGAATGTGAAAAAGGAATTTAAGATAGGCGAAGTGACGACGCAGGTCCTAAAAGGCATATCATTCAAGGTAGAGAAAGGGGAGTTTGTCGCGATCACAGGAGCATCTGGCAGCGGAAAGACAACTCTCTTCAACCAGATAGGCCTCATTGACACTCCTGATTCAGGCAAGGTTCTCATAAATGGCACAGACACATCAACTCTGAGCGAGTTGAAAAGGACAGAATTCAGGCTTAATAAGATAGGCAGGGTATTCCAGTTCTTCAACCTGCTTCCAGAGCTTACAGTGCTGGAGAATATCAGGCTTCCGATGATGATCGCAAGAACTGACGAAAAAAAGACTGCAAAAAAAGCATTGGAGCTGGCAAGGACAATAAAGCTTGAGCATAGGATATACAATAAGCCATCGCAGATATCTGGTGGTCAGATGCAGCTTGTGTCGATAGCAAGGGCATTGTCCAATGACCCTCTTATAATCCTTGCTGACGAGCCTACAGGCACTCTCGACAGCAAGTCATCGCAGCAGGTTGTGGATCTTTTTAAAAAGATAAACAAAGAAACTGGCAAGACAATTATCATGATAACGCATGAGAAGGAATTTGCTGCGCAGGCAGACAGGACAATCCATCTTACAGATGGCAGGATAGTCGGAAAAGAGGAGTTCACGCTTGAATTCATAGAGTCAAAGATACGAGGACTGATAAAGAACATGAACAAGGCGCTTAGCCTTCTTGCAACACCCAAAGGGATAGAGGAGGACACTGCGCATCTGGAGATCATAAGGCGCGCTGCAAATGAGGTGAAGTTCATGGACATCAAGGATGATGATTTTGTTGCAGAGACAAAGAAACTGATGCGCGTTTCTTTGAAGAAATATCACGAGTTTGTTGAGAAAGACCTTAAGAAAGAAGAGCTTCTTGAGGATAAGATAGATACGATTTGCGACCAGATAGCAGAGTTGTCAAGCGAGTTGTCAAGGGACAGGCATATCATGAACCGGAAGGAGTTCATGGAAAAGACAAAAGAAGAGTTCGCAAAACTGAAGAGCCTTGTCAAGACCTTGAAAGAGGTCGATACAAAAAGAGAATTGTTGGTCAAGCGGGTCAGGGAAAAGCTTATCAAAGCATTACCGAAAAAAGCGTGAATCATTTCTTTTTCTTTTCCGTCTTTTTCCCTTTATTTCCTTTTCGATGCTTCGGCATGAACTCATGCACATGATGCTCTCCAGTAGGCTTTGCATAGAAGTGCATCATCCTTGGTATTGCCTTGATGAACCTTGGAAGCCTCAATATAGGCCTGAGGAATCTCATGAACCTTGCAGATCTGCTGAGTTTCGAGACTTTCTCTGCCCCTCGCGCCACCCTGCTTCCCTCTTTGGCGAACTTCTCTGCTTCCCTGAATATTTTAGCTCCCTCTTTCTCAACTTCGAGGCCTTCATGCACTATTGCCTGGACTGTCTGGGCACTCTCGCTCACCACGAATGAGAATGCCCCGGCTGCAAGCTCGAACAGTCTGAAGACAAGGAAGAAAGGGAATACAGCCAGTATGTCCAGCCAGTATTTCTTTACGAACTTGGATACATGTCTTGTCCTGTTGTACTTAAAGATAAGGTCAACAACAAATATGCCTATTATGATATAGTCTACAATAAGGACGTATGGGTGCAGATGGTGCTCTTCAACAAATTCAGAGAATCCCAGGTCCAATACAATCACTGCAAGAAGAACTATAAGCGCAGGCGGTATTGCCTTGTCCACTATCACCTCTATTTTATGTATCCACCTCTTCATACCATTATCTTGTTTTAAGAGCTTTATTAATTTTTTCGTAAGAAACCCTGAAATGCCGCTATACCTATTGTTTTATCAGCTCGTCAAAAAGAAAACCCCTGCGCTTAGCCATCTCAAGCGATACAGAATAGCCTTCCCCTGCATCCTTGATATCTTCAAGCGTAAGGAAATACCAATCCACATTGTTGAACTTCACACCTACCCATGGCTCTGCGCCGAACACTTTGGAGAACTCCTTGAGCTCATCTATCTCTTTGCCTGTAAGGTACTGGCGCACATCCCTTGTCACTTTGCATTCTATCGCGAGCTTGCGCACATTGTTTCCAGCAATCACATCAGGTGAGGGATACCTCGCAGATCCGCTTCCAGCTATCCTACAAGCGCTCCAGCTGTTCTTCCAGAAAAGGTGTATAAGCTCCCTTTCTGCATTTATCCCTTTTGATTTCCGAGACATAGAATAAAAAAAGACTTCTGACATTAAATACATTGTGCTCTTCTGCTTATAATATATAATCAATATTTATCCAAATCAGAATTCCATGATGGATCTCTGGCCTTTCTTCACAAGCTCTGAAGCTTCCTGATATGTTATCTTGCGCTTGTACATGAGCTGCCTGACCTTGTCATCAAACGTCTCTTCAGGAGACCGTCTCTGTTGCCAGCTTGGTTTTTCCATCCTATACTGAATGTCTTACCTAATCTTATTTAAAGATTTATTATCATCATGCAAGAATAAAAACCGGAAACTATTTTCCGTCGAGAATACTACTGTCAGACCTTTATCTTCATGAAATCAAATGCACAGGCAGTCTCTGGGAATATTGTCTTTGCATCCTCTTCGATCTCTTCGACTGTCTTGTATCTCTGCGAGAAATGCGTCAGGATGAGCTTCTTGACATCTGCTTGGCTTGCCAGCATTGCAGCGTCCTTTGCTGTCAGATGCTTATACTCATCTGCCTTTTCCTGCAGATTTGCAGCATATGCTGACTCTGATATCATCACATCAGCCTCTTTTGCAAGCTTTGCAGCGTTCTCGCAAGCAGCAGTATCTGCTATGTACGTGATTTTTTTGCCTTCCACCACATAAGTCACGTCTTCAGGCTTGATCTCTTTACCTTTGTACTTGATGGTCTTTCCTTCCTTGAGCTTCCGCAGATGAGGCCCGTCCTTTACCCCTAGCTTCTTCTGCTTGTCAACATCTATATTCAGCCTGTCCTTCTCAATAAAGCTGTACCCTATGCAGGGTATCTTGTGATCCATTGCAGCGCACTCTACAACATAATCATCTGTCTCCAGAGCTGTAAGTATTTCATTCTTCTTTGGCACTAGCTCATGCACCTCAAGCTCTACCTGAACATCGAATATAACCATCCCCATCATGTGCTTGACATGCTCTTTAGTGCCTTTAGGCCCGTATATCGCTATCTTTGGGTTTTTCTCCTTGTTTCCCATGGTCTGCAACAGGCCCACGATGCCTGACACATGGTCTCCATGCCAGTGGCTGACAAGTATCTTTGTCACGCTGTTCCTGTTGATGCCTGCTATGTTCATCTGCCTCTGTGTCCCTTCCCCACAGTCCAGCAATATGCCTTCGTTCTTGTATCTAAGGAAAATCCCAGTTACATTCCTTTCCTTTGTAGGGACCATGGCAGATGTCCCTAAAAACGTTATTTCTATCATGTCCTGGATTTGTTCTTCTTTTGTTTATAAATATTTACTCTATTGCCAGAGCCAAACATTTATAAATCACCCCAAACCCCTTGAATATATGCCTAGGAAAAAGAAAGCCGAGGCGCCTGCAGAGACCGCAAAAGCGGCTGCAAAGGCTAAGAAGGCTAAAGAGACAGAGCCCAAAAAGCCAAAGTCAGTTGTTTCTGCTGTTCTTGCACGCGAGCGAGTAATCACTGAACCTACTGATGAAGCTAGAGAGCTCTATAACCAGAGCAGGTACGGCAATGTCATAGATGAAGGCAAAATCCAGCTCTCTCTGCTTGAGGCTCTTTACCTCATGGAGAAAGGTCGCCTAAAGGTCATTGATGGAAGGAAAAAGGCCATCTCTTTTGATTCTTTTGTAAAGAAGGCAAAAAAGGTAGAGCCGAATTTCTGGATACGCTACTGCGTGTTCAAGGACATGAGGAATCGCGGCTACATCATAAAGACAGCATTGAAATTCGGTGCAGACTTCCGCGTCTATGACCGCGGTGTCAAGCCTGGTGAGGATCACGCCAGATGGATTGTCTATCCAGTGCATGAGGGCGAGCACCTGACATGGTACGAGTTCAGCGCAAAGAACCGCGTTGCCCACAGCACAAAGAAGCGCCTGCTTATCGGTGTTGTCGACGATGAAGGTGACGTCACTTACTATGAGATCCGCTGGGTCAGGCCGTAAATCCTTTCTGTTTCTTTGTTTTTAAACACAACAAACTTTATATACAAAAGCAACTAATTTTCGTTCATGGACAACCGTGAGAAAATTCTTGCTATTGTGAAAGAAAAAGGGCCTTTGCTTCCAGCACAGATAAACAAGGAATTGCGCACTGATGTGCTTTTTGCTTCTGCAATGCTCTCTGAGATGGTGGATCAGAAGAAACTGATGCTCACTTCAATGAAAATAGGAGGTTCCCCTCTCTATTATTGTACTGGCCAGGAGCACATTGTTGAGAAATTTGCTCATAAGCTCACTGAGAAGAATTATAGGGTCTTTGAGCTCCTGAAAAAGTCAAATATACTTAGGGACAGGGACCAGGACCCGCAGAGCCGTGTTGCATTGCGGGAGATCAAGGATTTTGCAGTTCCCCTGGAGGTCTCTGCCAACAGCAAAAAAGACCTGTTCTGGAAATTCTATAGTGTTTCAGACAAGGATGCAGAGACCTTGATAAAGGATTACATAAACGCAAAGGCAGCAAAACAAGAGCCTCCAAAGATGCCTGAAAAGCCTATTCAGAAGGAAGTTCAGGCCACTTTCGCAGATGTGAAAAAGCCAGTGCAGCCTGCACCTGCACAGCCAAGACCAGCACCCGCCCCTCCAAAGCCAGAAGTGCAGAAACCACCTGCCCATGTTGTCGAGGCGCCAAAGCCAGTCACATCAGTGAAGATGACAACATTGGATGAGGATGAGGTGCCTGAGTTCTCATACCAGACTTCTGTCTCGTTCTCTACAACAATAGATACAGATGAGAAGGTGAAGATAGAGAAGAAGAAAGAAGAGCCGCAGCCTGAAGTGAAAGTCCTTGAATTTCCTGAAGACGATGAGTTCTTCAATAAGATAAGATCATTCTTCAACAGCTCTGGCATCGAGATACTTGATTTCACTAACATAAGGAAAGGCACAGAATACGACTTCATAATAAATCTGCCAAGCAATGTGGGCTCGCTTGAATACTATTGCAAGGCAAAATCAAAATCAAAGGTCAGCGACGGAGACCTCTCCACAGCATTTGTGTATGGCCAGATGAAGAAGCTTCCCATCCTTTTCCTCACCATGGGAGACCTTACAAAGACTGCTAAGGAATTGCTGGGAAAGGAATTCAAGAGCATGTTTGTCAAGAAGATTGAATAGAGTGATCAAAAGAGGTGTATTATGGGTGTTAACTTCAAAGATATTGTTGTAAAGAAAGAGATATCAATCCCGCAGCTGGCCGGCAAGAAGCTTGTTGTAGATGGAAACAATATACTTTATCAATTCTTATCAACCATCCGTCAGGCAGACGGTACGCCTTTGATGGATTCCAGCGGCAATATCACTTCTCATCTAAATGGCCTGTTCCACCGCACCACAAAGCTGATGCATTACGGCATCAAGCTTGCTTTTGTTTTTGATGGTAAGCCTCCTGAGCTAAAGAAGGCAGAAAGGCAGCGCCGTGCAGGCATTAAGCAGGAGGCGCAGGAGCGTTATGATAAAGCAAAGAAATCCGGCGATGTCGAGAGTATGAAGAAATACGGCATGCGCACATCAAGGCTCACTCCAGAGATGATTGAGGAGGCCAGCACAGTCATAGATGCTTTGGGCCTTCCTGTTGTCAAGGCCCCTTCAGAAGGAGAGGCCCAGGCAGCTTACATGGTAGAGAAAGGGGATATATTTGCAGAGATATCGCAGGATTATGACTGCCTGCTTTTCGGCGTGCCGAGGATGGTCCAGAACCTGACGATCTCAGAGAGGAAGAAGAAAAAGGACAAGCTCTCTTACGAGACAGTCAAACCACAGATCATCGAGCTTGATGAGAACCTTAAGTCTCTTGGCATGACCCAGGACCAGCTCATAGCGCTCGGCATCCTTGTAGGTACAGACTATAACATAGGAGGCATCAAAGGCATAGGGCCTAAGAAAGCCTTGGACCTGATAAAGAAACATGGAGATGACCTTGATGCAGTATTCAAACAGGTCAAATGGGATGAGTATTTCGATTACAGCTGGAAGGATGTATTCAAGCTTTTCAAGGAGATGCCTGTCAAGAAGGATTACAGGCTCGAGTGGAAAGAACTTGACCATGACAGGATAATGGACATACTCTGCAAGAAGCATGACTTTAGCGAGACTAGGGTCGAGGATACCCTACAGAAGCTGAAGGATTCGCAGGCAAAGTTGTCGCAGAAAGGATTGGGGGATTTCATATAAGATGGAATGGGTAATACTTGCGATTGTTTCAGCAGTCTTTTTCGGTACAAGGCAGGTGGTATCGAAAAAGGTGTTGATGTACGAGCACGCTACAGAGCACCTGACAGTCGCTTGCCTTTTGGCTTTCCTTTTCAGCCTGTTCTTCCTTCCGAAGATGAGCTTCGGCTATTCAGCAAGCATTTGGGGCTTGATGTATCTGAAAGGTTTGGTCCTCACAATCGGCTGGCTATTGGGATCAAAGGCATTGCGTCATCTTGAGATATCTTATGTGACACCCTTGACTAATCTTACACCAGTCTTTCTTATCGTCTTGAGTTTCATCTTTCTTCATGAGGTCCCTTCTGCATTGCAGTATGCAGGAGTGGCTCTCCTTATATTTGGCGCTTATTGGCTGCAGGCAGACCACCATTTCAGCAGTATGATCAGGCCTTGGAAGGTATTCAGGAACAAGTATTCTTTATTCATGCTGGTAGCGATCTTCTTTTACTCGATCTCTGCTGTGCTTGACAAGTTTGTCCTTGCGGAAGTGGACCCGTACACGTACTTGTCATTCACATTCCTGGTCCTTTCAGTCCATTACCTCTTGGTGCAGTTTATCAAATATGACGGCATTAAGGATATAAAGCACGCATTTGTCAAAGGCAAGCACCTCATGTTTATCATAGCCCTCTTGATGCTGTTCTCAGACATATTCTATTACATGGCTGTTGCAATACCTACAGCAATGATAGCCCTTATCATACCTGTGAAGAGGATGAGCACTCTTGTAGCGACGATTGTCGGCGGAAGGCTTTTCCATGATAAGGATCTTGTCTATAGGATAATGGCGTGCATCGTGATGATTATCGGCGTTGTTCTTGTGGTGATCTGATGGTCCTTTGTGTCAAGACACCCTTAAAGAAGGCTCAGCAGGTCAAGCAGTTCCTGATCGAGAAAAAACTCTTCAACCAACAATATTCTTTCAAGAGGACAAAATCCTATATCTTATTCCCGATAACCAAGAAGACAGGGATAAAGAAAAAATTCAGCTTTGCAGAACTGACTGATGTAAAATCATTGCCAAAGGCCAGAAAGAAAAAGGATATAAAATCCGAAGTGACAAAAAAACTCACAAAAAAAGAACTAGATCACCTGAGACGGGCTTATGATGTGATAGGTGATATAGCGATCCTTGAAGTTCCTCCTGAACTCATCAAAAAAGAGAAGCTGATCGCACAAACCCTGCTTAAGCTTCACAAAAACATAAACACAGTCCTGAAGAAAGCAGGAATCCATGGTACAGAGTTCCGCACCCAGCCTATGAAGCACCTTGCAGGCAAGAGGACAAAGAAGACAATCCACAAAGAGCACGGTGTCCGCCTAAAGCTTGATGTGGAAAAGGTCTATTTCTCTCCAAGACTGTCGACAGAGCGCAAGCGCATAGCACAGCAGGTCAAGAAAGGAGAGCGCGTCCTTGTCATGTTCTCTGGCTGCGCGCCTTACCCTTGTGTTCTTGCAAAGAATACCAAAGCAAAAGAGATTGTAGGCATTGAGATAAACCCGATAGGCCATGATTATGGTGTTGAGAACCTAAAGCTCAACAAGATAAAGAACGTCACCCTGATCAACTCGGACGTAAGAGACGCAGTCCCAATACTGAAGACAAAATTCAATAGGATTGCAATGCCCCTTCCAAAGACTGCAGAGGATTTCCTAAAAACAGCATTCACTGCAGCAAAAAAAGGCACGATAATTCATTTCTATGCCTTTGAAGAGCAAGGCAAGTTCAAGGATGCCCACGCGAGAATCCGAAAAGCATGCAAAAAGAATAAGCTAAAATGCAGGATCCTAAAAACAACAAAGTGCGGCCAGCACGCCCCAAGGACATATAGGATATGTGTTGATTTCAAGATCTTATGATTCTACTTTATGACTTTTAATGCATACGACGGCTCGACCAGCACCTGGCTTACTATCTTTCCCTTGCTGTCTTTGAGCGTAGCCACATCACCTTTCTCATTCCACACAGTCTTCATCAGTCCCCAGTATAGTTTTGTGTTTGTATCATTTCCTTTTCTGGTAAATATCTTGACAGGCCCATAGACCTTGAAGTCTTCTGGGAACTTGAATGTTTTCTTCTTCTTGCTGTAGAGCTTGTATCCGCTCATGTCTACTCCATACCCTGCAATCTCAACACATTCCTTGTCGGGCCGTTTCCTTCCTTTTTCTATCTCGACCTTTGTTATCCTGACCTGGCCTGGCGGTATCTCATGCACTGCCTGATCTTTTTTGAGGATCTTCTTTACATCAGAAAGCGCTGCCTCTTTTGTCTTGTAGACCTTTGCAGCTTGTTCAGGTCTTTTCTCAAGCTTGGCAACCTTTTCACCAAGCTGCCTTATCGCATCCTGTTGCTCTAGGATCAGATTCTTCTGCTCTCCAACAACCTGTTTGATCTCAGTATCTGAATCAGAAATCCGCGTCCTGAGATGCTCTATCCGCCCATTGATGCCTGTTATATCCTGCTTAAGGTTCCTGAAAGAAGCTGCCAGCATCGAGCTGAGCCTTGAAAGAGATTTTCTGCGTTTTGCCATCTAAATTATCAGACCAGGATGTTATTTAAACCTTGCTAAACATAACTATTCACAGATAGTAAAAAGATATTTAAATGACTTAAAAAACCCAACAACAAAGGAGTGCAACCAGCTGTGATTAAGTGAACACCAGTGCCTCTATGGCAGATGGAGTAACTGATGAGCTGGCACAAATCCTTTAGAATTATTATTCTATTTCTAAAAACTGCCCGTTCTGCATTATGTGCACATCTTCTCCTATATTGTAGCCCATCTCCATAGCAAGCTCAGAAAGTGATGAAAGCATGTTTATCTCACCATGTGCTGGGATGATGTGCTGTGGCTTGACCATGTTTATCAGGTCACGCAGATCCTCTTTCGCTGCATGCCCTGAAACGTGTATGTCCCTGAATATTCGGACTCCGAATTTCCTTAGTTTCCCTTCGAGTATCTCCCTGTTTGCTGCGTTCAATGCTGTCGGTATGACCCTGCAGCTGAATATAACAAGATCCTCTTTCCCGAGCTTGAGATCTGTATCCCCGTCAGCTATACGGGAAAGCACTGCTTTTGACTCTCCCTGGTGACCTGTGCAGATAATAAGGTATTTGGAAGGGTTCTTCGATATCTGCTTGAACTTCTTGTTTATATGTTTCCTATACTTGACTACCTCAGCGTCTTTTGTGAACTTGACTATCCCTATGTTCTCTCCTGCAGTCACATACTTGCCGAGGCTCCTACCCAGCAGTACGACCTTCCTCTTCATCCTTTTCCCGAAGTCTATTATCGACTGCAATCTGGCTAAGTGCGAAGAGAACGTCGTGACAATGACTGCCTTGCCGTCTGATTCTGTGCTTAGCATCACGTCCCTGAGCATCTCACGCGCCACCTTCTCGCTGGGCGTCTTGCTCGCATCCTTTGAATATGTTGAATCGACAATGAGCGCTACAACATCACCGCTCTTACCTATCTCCTTGAGTTTCTCATAGTTAGGTTTCCTTCCTATGACTGGATGGTCGTCGAACTTGAAGTCATTGCCGTAAAGTATTTTCCCATAAGGCGTATGGATAAGAGCCATGACTGTCTGCGGTGTCGAGTGTGTTATGTTTATGAACTCTATCTTTATCTTTTTTGAAACATTCACAGATGAATTAGGATTCAGGATGCGGATATCATTATCCAGCTTTATCTTCTCATCATTGCATATGGCCTTTATGACCTCTGCTGTGAATGGCGTGCATATTATGTCTGCATCAAACTTGTTTGACAGGTAAGGTATTGCGCCGACATGATCAAGATGTGCATGCGTAGGCACCACTGCAACCACATGCCTGCGCCAGTGCCTTATCGGCTCAAGGTCAGGTATCGCGCCGATCTTTGTCAGTATTTTCGCGTTTATCTCTTTTGTCAGGTCCTCGTCATTAGTATATTTGATATACGGGTCAAGGTGCAGCCCCATGTCTATTATGACCACCTCATCATCTACCTTGATGGCAGTCATGTTCTTCCCGACTTCATTGTAGCCGCCTACTGTGCATATCTCTATTGGCATGAGAAAGAGGTTAGTCATTCACTATATAAAATTTGCTAAATAGTTGCAAGCAAAAGATATGCAGGGTTTGTCAACAGAGCCATGAACATTGCGATTATTACTGCTTTATCTCTTTTCATTTTCCACATCTTCTCTCCTGTCATGAAATAGCACAGGAATATCACTACAGCAGAGAATATCCATACAACTTCGACATGTATCAGCTCTTTTGGATCGATAAGGAGTATGAATATCGATTCAAGGACGAGCATGATTGGAGTTATTATCAAAAGACCTTTTGCAAGCTTCTTTGCAGGGATCCTTGAGACAACGCGTGTCAACGGAAAAGAGATAGCGAAGTTTATGCCATAATTCAGCAGCAGGAAAGCGCCGAAGACAATCGTGAATTCAACAAGCATCAAGCCTGGAGGCGGAGCAGCCAGGTCAGCAAGCACACTTGGAGCTAGCAATACAATCGATGCCAGTAAGGGAATTGCGAACTTCATATAAATTAAGAAGACAAAGTGCTATTTAACGATTTCCAAGACTTTAATCTTGCTCGCAGTTATGTTTATAGGTATTGGTTTCCTTTTCTCAAACCTATATATCATCTCGACACCAAACTTGTCAAGCATTTTCTCGACCTTTGCTAGGCCTCTACCTACATCTTCAGTCAGATGTGCATCACTCCCCATTGTCACTATCTTGACTCCTTTCTCGAGCATGATCTTTATCACATCTATGCCTGGATAGGTTCCGTCAGGAACGATTATCGAATAACCCGTATTGATCTCAAACCCAACATCATTCTCTACAAGGAGTTCTGCAACCTCTTCCCATTGTTTCCTTACAGCTCCAAAATCAGGTTCAGGCACCACTCGTTTATAGAGATCGATGTGTGACATCACGTCGAAAAGACCTGTCTTTATCGCTTTCTTGAGCAACCTGAAATATTCCTTTATTATTTTACTATGATCCTCCTTTTTTATCATATACCTATTGTCAGGATCTGATATTATCCAGCCATTCACATAATGGATAGCGCAAAGGACAAAGTCAAAATCATTTTCTTTAAGGAACTGACGTATATCATCCTCTTCGTTTTCTGTGTAGCAGACCTCTGTACCATAAAATATATTCACTCTCCCGTCCTTCTTTAGCTCCTCAACCTCTGCCTTATATGCGGCAAGCTTTTCCTGTAGCAATGAACTATCTGTCTTGCCGATTTTTAATTCAGAAGGCTCATGATGGTTTGTTATGCAGATGTTCCTTATCCCTAGCTCGGCAGCCTTTTCATACGCTTCCCTTATTCTCATATGGGAGTCACTAGAAGTGTTTGAGTGGAGGTGGAAATCCATCAACATTTTGGTCACGTCTTTTTATGATAATATGAGGGGGCAGGGAATTTCACAGGATTTGGGCCTGATTTGAACCCTGGTAGGCACTAAGCCAACAGATGACCCACAAATGATCTCTTCATCGCACTGCATAGCAGCACTCTGCACTCAAGTGCCTTGAGTCTGTCCCGTTTGGCCACTCCGGCACCCCCTCAAATAGGGTACATTAAAAAAATCAAGAAATAGTATTTAAAATTATTCAAAATCAAAGCCCTGAAAGCTTATCTTCTACCATCTTGAGCTCTGATTCTAGCTTCCCAAGATCATCTCCTGGATGTGCTCCCATCACGCGGCTTACGCTGACACCTCCCTTTTCAACCTTTACCCTGAAATCAGCCTTTGGGAATGCCTTCTTCAGCTTTGCGACTATCAGGCCTATCTCTTTGTTCAGTGTCCTGAGCTGTGCCAGCTTCTCAAGCTTCATCACCCGAAGCTCCTTTATCCGCTCATACCTTTGCAGTATCTGTATGATCTGCCTTGAGCTGCCTAGCATGCTCCGCCGCATGTCTGCAGGGTCCTTTATCTCTACAAAGTACTGGCTCTCTTCCATTCTAGATGTTCTCCGGCGCTAGCAGTGTCTGGTCTATGAACTCAACCTTTCTCTCTATGTCTGCTATCTCATTTGCCCAGATAGCTATCTCGCTGTCTTCCTGGTTCTTCAGGTCATTTATCTCATGGATTGTTGCCTTTGCCTGCTGTATCTTGTTCTTCACAAGGTCCAGTACATCCAGCACATCCTTATACTCATCAACTTTTACGAATACTGGTGCTTGTCTTTCCATTTCTTTCACCTATTTTGCTTCGAATAATGATCTGTCGATAAACAGTAATTTTCGTTGGATATCCTCGAGAGATTTCTTGAAATCCTCGAACTTCTGGTCCTGCGATCCTTTGATGTCGTTTATCCTGAAGAATATGTCATCCTC
>JAHWIS010000087.1 GCA_019322385.1 Candidatus Woesearchaeota archaeon | reverse complement strand
CTCCTATACCACAATAAATCCACTGGAAAGAAGACCGCCCTGAAGTTTTCCAGAACTATGCTACATGAAATTAAATTGATGAAACGCATAAGAGACTACAACAGAAACGGGACTCAAAACATAGTGAACATTATCCAAGAGTTGGAGATTTGGCCAACCCTGGAGGAAGCAATATCGGATCATATCATAAAGACGGGTCCACCTAAGGATTATGAATCAATTGGAAAAGAAAGGGAAAGGATAACCGTTGAAATTGAATATATAGAAGGATATTCTTTAAAGAACATCTTGAAAAAACAAAATGTCCTACCAGAAGATAAGACCCTAAAATATGGTGCAGGAATATTGAATGGCCTGCTTGAGATACGTGCTGCAGGTATATACCATCGCGATCTGCATGACCGAAACATCCTAATTGAAGCAGACACTGATAGAGCAGTAATAATCGACCTGGGCGCAGCAACAGAAGATCCCGCAGAGATACACCCTTTAAATCGCGCCTATGGCGGCAACAATGACCTAATATCTCTCGGTCAGATGATGTACAAGATGGCAACAGGTAAAAATCTGTTCAATGAGAGTCCTGGTTTCACTTGCTATTCTGCTGTAAAGGATGGAGTGAAGACTGTAAGGGAGGAAGTATATGATGATCCTCAGAAAAAAGTTGAATATCTCGGCAAAGTACGGGAAAATGTAGAAAATAGAGAACTCGCAGAAATTATCGTCAAATTGCTTGACGACGACCTCTGGACCCAGCCCCCATTAGAGAAAGTACAAGAAATGCAAAAGAATATTTATGAGAAAATGAAAACTTAAAACTCCTTTACATACTTCTCCACATTCAGCGCCACAAACGTCTCGCTGAAGTCATTGATTGTGTCGAGGATTACCTTGCATTCGCTCATTACAATCAATCCGTCACCCGTGAATTTTTCTGAATTCACTCGCTTGACAAGATTATACCGTTTCTTGATCAATGCTTCCAAATCATCCATACTATAGTTCTTCTTGAATATCAGGTCAAACTGTTCCAGGAAAAGAACAAATATCTCACGCACATATTTCTTGACCTTAGGTGTTATCGTCTTCATCTCATTGATTCTCTCGCTTGTATGGCGCGCCTTGTCAATCACTCCGTCAATGACCATGAAAAGACCGAACAGCCTTGCCTTTTTCTCATCAAGGATGTCAGAGAAATGAAGCAAACGAAGATAATAATACAGGAATTTAGCTATATTATCGTGATAATCATAGCATTTGTCATGAAAAGCTGAAAAACCATCATCCATCGAAGATATAAACTCATCAAAGAACTCCTTAATCAGGAAATATACCCGTTTCTGCACAACAGCTATCTTCCCTGTCTCTTCCTCAGTCATAAGACTCTGCAAAACAATCTTCTTCTTTGTTTTTGAAACGATTTCCATGCCGATGAACCTTTCAAGCAACCTACGCACCCGCTTATCGATGGCAATAGAACCGCCTTTCTTGTAGTCAGGAATAGCATCCTTTGTAAAATTAAGCACTATCTCTTCTGCTCCCTGCCTGTAGAACTCATGGATATACCTGTTGAGCATCATTTTATTAAAATTATCAAGATCAAGGGCAACCCTTTTGATCCGTTTGCCTGCCTTCTCCTTCACAATCACAAGGTTCTTGCCTTGTTCCTCTATCTCCAGCTCATCCCCTGCATTGACCTCATGCTTCTGCACCCATCTAACAGGCAAACTAACCGTAAGCGTGTTCTGGCCCACCCTGTTGACTTTTCTCTTCATGCAGCATAGTAAGCTCAACCAATATAAATACTTTTCGGTAGGTAATTACATAATTACTAATAATAATTATAATTGGAAAAAGTATATATTTTTCTCCGACATTATTATTACAATGAAAGTAGTGGTTGAGTGCGATGCGAGAATTCAAGGAAAAAAGGCCCGTATGCGTTGTCTGCGGCAGCGAGATCAGCAGTCTGATCGATTCATTGTTCGATTTCGAGACAGACACCTGGTCACATCACCGCTGCATTGTTGAGCAGCACAGGCAAGATATCGAATCTGAGAACGATAATACCTGATATTTCACGGTGGATGGGGTCAGTGATCTAAACACGCACAACATACCTCATCCACCCCACCAACCTCGCAAAAGGGTGATGATCAAGACTGTGAGGACATGCTGAATCAAGATAGCGACAGCTATGTCCAGGAGGAAGAAAATGAACCAAAAACCAGAATATCTGATCTCAAAAGGTGTGGTTAATCTTTTGCTGAACAGATACAGATTAGACCTGTCAGATCAAGCAAAGCAGGACATAAGCCGGCTTGAGGAAGAGTTCACACAGCGCCTTGGCCAGGAACTGTCTGACTTTTTCGACTATGATGTTGTCTCAGCAGAAACCATAGACAAGACAATGGAGAAATCAGTCAAAAGATCCAGCAGGCTCCCGATAATAGGACTGGATGATGTGTATTTCAGAGGCATACCCACAGACGGTGAAATAAGCATCACAAGGCTCGTAACTGATGTAAACAATTTTGACAATAAAGTGCTTGGGCCAAGGAAAGGATACGCTTCTCTTGAAGAGCAGATGGAACTCTTAGAGAAAGACTTCGTTGGAAAAGACGTAGCGCTCATGGATGTAGGTGTGTTCGAAGGAGAGACACTGCTCGACAAAGAGCGCGGCGTCATAAACCTGATGAAAAACAGGAACATCAATGTCAAGAGACTCTATGTCAGCATCATGAACTCTCCTGCACTTCCGAAATTCAAGGATGCAGGAATCGAGATTGTGACAAGCAACAAGCTATATGACTTCAGTGACGGGGATTGGCTCGAAGTGCGGGACCTATTAGCCCTTGACGGAAGAAAGATCAGCACAGATAAGTACGACTTGAACAGCAACACGCAGCTATTTGCAAAGTACATACAGGACCCGCAGACACTGAAGACAGGCGCAAACATCCAGGACGGAGTCACTGCTTCGATAGTCCTTGACCTGTGCAGCATGTACCAAAAAAAACTGCTGAGGGAAATAAGGAAGGACGGCTTCCAGGTGATTGAGGGATATATCAATTCTGACCCAAGGCTTTACACCCTTGAGTTCAGGAAAAAACAAGAGGATGCTTTGAAAAAGGCAGCGTGAAAATGCGAAGGCTCCAGATCGGCATTATGGGAAGTGCTGCAGACCTGGATTATTCAGATCAGGTCAGGCAGATCGCTGAAAAGATAGGTGAAGAGATCGCGAAAGCAGGTTGCGTCGCTGTCTATGGTGCAGAAAAGGACTACGACTCATTGTCGACAGCAGCTGCAAAAGGCGCAAAAAGAGCAGACGGACTCACCATTGGTGTCACCTATGGCAAAGGAAAGGACATCTTTGACAAGAAAAACACAGATATAACTATTTCCTGCGGCCTCGAGAGGGGTGGAGGCCGTGAGTTCGTCATGGTCAATAGCTGCGACGCAATCATCGCGGTCAGTGGCGGGTCTGGCACGCTCACAGAGATGGCGATTGCATACCAGTCAAACATACCCATCGTCTGCATGAAGGGTGTAGGCGGCTGGAGCGAGAAACTTGCAGGCACCTACCTCGACGCAAGGAACCGCATGAAATGCATAGAGGCATCAACTCCAGAGCAGGCAGTGAAGCTTGCGATCGAGCTTGCAGAAGAGTCTGCTGGCCTATAAAAAATGCGACCAAAGAAGAAAACAGATGAAAACAAAAGCAAAACAATCATCATAACGGGAGAGCATCTCACAATAGAAGACATAGTAAAGGTCGCAAGATACAGATACAAGGTACAGTTGAGCGAGATAGCAAAAGAGCGCATAAGCAGCTGCAGGAAAGTCGTCGATAAGATAGTGAAGGATTCTGAACTGGTCTACGGAATAACCACAGGATTTGGCTCTCTTTCAAATGTTGTTATTTCTGAAGAAAATACTGAAGCATTGCAGGAGAATCTTGTGATGAGCCATGCTGTCGGCCTGGGCAGACCGCTCGCAGAGGACATTGTAAGGGCTATCATGCTGCTCCGCATCAACACATTTGCAAAAGGATTCTCAGGAATAAGGCTGTCGACAGTGGACACTCTTGTAAATATGTTGAACAAAAACATACACCCTGTTGTCCCAGAGCAAGGATCTGTAGGTTCTAGCGGCGACCTAGCTCCACTTTCCCACATAATCCTCGTCATGATAGGTAAAGGAGAGGCTTTCATAAACAACAAAAAGGTTTCAGGCGCAGCAGCCATGAAAAAAGCAAACATAAGCCCAATAAAGCTTGGCGCAAAAGAAGGCCTTGCGCTCAACAACGGCACTCCTGTCATGACAGCCATTGCAGCGCTTGCTGTCCATGACTCTGAAAACCTATTAAGGCACAGTATCCTGAGCTCTGCACTCAGTCTTGAAGCGATAAAAGCAAATTCATCATTCCTATTCGAGAAAGTCCATCTTGCAAGGCCCCATACAGGCCAGATGATAATCGCAAGGGAATTGAGAGACATCCTGCACAATAGCAAACTCATAGATTCAGAAAAGGCAAAGGTCCAAGATGCTTATAGCACACGGGCGACCCCTGTTGTCATTGGTGCATCACTGGACGTAATCAGATATGTGAAAGAAAAAGTCACTATTGAGATTAATTCAGCTACTGACAACCCATTGATTTTCGACGGAAAAACCTATTCTGCAGCCAATTTCCATGGCCAGCCCATAGCATTGGCTGTTGATTTCCTCAGCATAGCTCTGAGTGAAATAGGCAACATATCTGAAAGGAGGATAGCAAGGATACTCGACCCTAAACTGAATGAAGGCCTCCCTGCATTCCTTGTGAACAACTCAGGACTGAACAGCGGCTTCATGATACCGCAGTACACAGCAGCAGCACTGGTCTCAGAGAACAAGGTGCTTTCACACCCTGCAAGCGTTGATTCTATCCCGACCTGCGCAAACCAGGAAGACCATGTCAGCATGGGGACAAACGGAGCAAGGAAAGCCAAGAAAATACTTGAAAACACCACAAAAATCATCTCGATAGAGCTTATGACCGCTGCGCAGGCTGTCGAGATGCGGAAACCAGTCCCAAGCACCGCATCACAAAAAATAATTGAATTCCTCAGGAAACATGTCAAACATCTTGAAAAAGACAGGGTGCTCTACCCAGACATAAACTGTATCGAAAGACTGATAGAAAAAAGAGAAATTCTAAACCAGACCAAAACAGAGATCAATCTTGACCTATAACACGGCGAATGTGGTTTAATGGCAGAATATGAGACTGTGGATCTTGTGGAGCGGGTTCGATTCCCGCCATTCGCCCTTTAGACCCACCTATTAATCCATCCAGCAGCAAGATCAAAGAACTGCTGTCTGTGCGAAGCATCCCTGAACCAATGATCCGCACCAATGACTTCTTCCATCACCTTAGGTTCATTCGCTTCCAGGAAGAGCTGTCGTGTCTCTTCGATACGAACCCGCAGATCACCAGTCCCATGCACGAACAGCACAGGTGCGTGCACATTCTTCAGGCATTCAATCACGTCATGCATCCTTGTGCTGCGCACATATTCTTTCCTTATCCTGAAATGCGCTGTGTCGTGCACGCCTTTATCCATCATCTCATTAACATCATGCGAATGGAACCAGCTGCTTATATGATGGTCAAAATGGCTCCGCGCGCCCTGCGCAACAACAGCCTTTATCCGCGCATCCTTCTCTGCTGCAAGCAATGCGATATTCCCTCCGACATCTGTACCAATAATTCCAATCCTATTTGCATCTGCAAACTCGAGTTCAGAGACAAAATCAAGCGCTGCAAACACATCATCGACCTGCTGATGGATAGTATGCTCCTCAAACTCTCCTTCGCTCTCACCATGACCATGGAAATCAAAACGCAGAGTAAGAAAACCAGAATACACAAGATTATTAGCGATATCTGCAGTGAAGTCATGATGCTTGTGCTCTGCAAAACCATGCAGAATTATAACCACAGGATACTTCACAGCCTCAACAGGCTCTGTGTAACGCACAACACCTGACAGTTTCTGCCCTCTAGAATTAGTGAACTCTACTTCGCGTGTTGTCATTTTAGGTGTTTCTCAAACCATTCAACAACCAGGGTCGCCACTTCTTCAAGCTGTTGCTTTTCTCTGTAAGTATGTTCTGCTCCTTTTATGATATGCAGATCTTTTTCACAGTTCAACAGTTCCAACAGCGTGTGGGCAGAATGTAGAGGGACTGCTTCATCATTCTCGCTGTGGATTATCCTTGTAGGGACCTTTATTATGCCCACTATCTCTTTCATCCATTCATCAGGATATTTCATCCTGTCTTCATAGAAATGATAAGATACTTTATATTCTCCTCCTTTTGAGCGGCTCTTGAATACCCTGTATCCTTTTTTCTTCCATTCACCATCCTCATCCTTCAATGACTTTGAATAGCTTGGCAGGAAGACCGCACATTGGGGTATTATTGCCTTGACCCTTTCATCCCTTGCTGCTACTATCAAAAGAGCTTGTCCGCCAAAAGAATGGCCAGTTATCCCTAATCGTCCAGTATCAACATAATCAAGAGTTTCCAGGAAATCAAGAGCGCATTTCATGTCATCAAGATATCCTGTGAGGTCGCAATCGGAAAGATCTCCATCAGATTCTCCAATACCATTAGATGAATCAAATCGAAATGCCACAAAACCTGCTTTGCTAAGTTCTTTTGCACATATCTCCATGTGCGGCTGTTCCTTAAATCCTTTGAACCCGTGTGCCACAATGACTGCTGGGCAAGGCTTAATAGAATCGATATTGTTCGGCACATCCAGTAAACCAATGAGTTTCTGATTCTTGGTGTTTTTGAATATTATTCTTTGTGTACTCATTCACATCTCCCCAACACATAACCTACTACAACTTCTGTCTCTGTCGATGCCTTACACGCAGTGCAGTCATTCGAGAATGTCTCCCACGTAACTCCAGCATCTGATTCAACCTTTGCGCACACAGGACTATATTGCGGAGGACATACAGTCTTTCCCCAGAATCGTTCGCCGCATTCTGTCAGGTTCATGCCAGGCTTGCACCATTCTCTATAATATGCCCATTCCTCGCACCAGCTGCCATCAGGAAAGATACAGATCCCATACTGGCCAGCCTCATTCTCTCTTATAGACCAGTCTGTCCCTGTCTGGTTCATGCAATAGATAGATGCAGGATTCGCCAGCCCTGATTGTTCCTTCACCTTCTCTTGCTTAGCCTCTTCCTTGCTGAGCATGTAATCCTGCGGCTCTGACCTGCAGCCTATCACCAGGCAAAACATTGCGACCAGGACCATAACCAAAACTATCCTCTTCATGCTCTATCCTATCGCTCCACAATATTTAAATATTTCTGGTTTTCTACACAAAACATGATACTCATACTCGGGCGGTTCCAGCCATTGCACAAAGGCCATCTGAAGGTTATAGAGGATGCATACAAAGAAGACAAGGACATAGTCATAGCAATAGGCAGTGCACAGGTGACAGACAGGAAAGAAAACCCTTTCTCTGCAGAAGAGCGCAAGCTCATGCTTGAAAAGACATTAGAAGCAAACAATATCAAAGCAAAGATAATCCTTGTGCCTGACATTGCCTGCGACGATACCTATGTCGGCCATGTAGAAGAGTTTGTAGGAGACAAACCAGACAAGATAATCACAGAGAATGAGTGGACTATAGACCTTTTCAAGAAAGCAGGCTATGATGTACACATCACGCCAAGATATTTTGACATCTCTGCAACAGACATAAGGGATAAGATATCAAAGGACGAGCCCTGGGAAGATTTGGTTCCAACTGAAACTCTAAAAGTATTAAAAGAAATAAATTGTGTCGACAGGATCAAGAAGATTTCCCAAGATACTCCTTGAATTTCTCAAGCGCTATCCGCCTATGGCTTATCGAGTTCTTCTCTTCCCCAGTCATCTGCGCAAATGTCTTCTCATACCCATCAGGCAGGAATATAGGGTCCCATCCGAACTTGCTCTCGCCAGTCGGTTCGACAATCCTTCCTTTGACAGAGCCTTCAAAGACAACAATCTTCTCAGCCTTACCATCCTGAGCAGGTCTTCCATATCCGACATAACATTTTGCATATGCTGTCTTGTTATCAAAAGCAGCGAGCATGTCAACAAGCCCTCTCCTGCCAACAGTCTTCAGGAACCATTTGACAAGAGGTCCAGGAAGACCATTGAGCGCATCAAAACATAGGCTTGTGTCCTCAACAAACACCTCGCAGTCAAGCAGTTTCAATGCCTGTCTTATCTTCTCTTCAACAATTACCTGCTCATTCACTTCCTGTATCTCAGGTATCTCGACATCCTTGCTTTCGATATCAATGCCTTTCAGTATCTGCTTTGCTTCACGAAGCTTGTTCTCATTCCCAGTGATAACCAAAAGCTTTCTCATTCATGGACCCTGCGGGAATTG
>JAHWIS010000006.1 GCA_019322385.1 Candidatus Woesearchaeota archaeon | reverse complement strand
TATAATCGCTGAACTTATCCTTGTCATGGAAAAGGCCTGCTAGTTCGGTATTGTTCAGTTTCTCGTGGGCTTTCAGCTCTTCAGGATTGGTTATCCTTATGCTCTTGCCCATCCTCTTGGCGACAGCTGTGAGTGCGGCTGCCAGTGCACTATCCTTGTCATGCATGACATATGTCAGCTCTCCATTCTGGTCAAGGATGTCCTCTAATTGTCGCTTGTCATGCGCTGTCAGCTTTATGCCTGACTTCACTTCTATAAGTTCGTCGAGCTCCTCTAATGCAAGATAGCTATTGCTGCCTGCATAGAAATCCACAAGCCTGAATGACTGCTCTGTCTCTATCATATACTGATGCTCGATATCCCTGCTTGTCAAGGCGAGCAGAATACCAACATAATGCTCAAAGCACTTGCCGAACCCAGAGAACGGGCTCTTGCTCTTCTTGCCGTTTATCTTTTTCTTTTTCTTTAGTTTTTTTAGATGTGACAATTCCTTCTGAAGCTCAACGTATTCTGGGTCTTTGTTTAATATTACACGTTCAGGACTTATAGGGCGTGCGGACATTTTCTTTTTCTTTTCCTCTATAGGACCCGCACTAAATCTTTTGAAGAACTTGTATTCTTGCACAAACTTCCGTACTCCATTAGTATCATGCGGGTTCAGTCCCAGCATGTTTAAGATGGCATGAGATGCCGATAGCCTGCTTTCCAGACCCTTAGCATCCTTTACTTTTTCCTTTTCAATCAACAGTTCAACAAACCTTTTCCTGTTTTTCTTGATGAATTCCTTGTCTTCACCTGTGAAGTAATGCTCTTTAAGTCTTCTGCAGTTTGTTGAATTTGGATGAAAATGATTGATAGCTTCGTAAACTTCTCCAGTCATCTTGTCCTGCTGGGTCAGCTTGTCGACGTCATACTTCTCACTGAATACGCCGAGCGCTTCGATTGTTCTTCTCAAGTCGCCCGGGATATTCCTGCAACCCAGAATGCTTGCTACTCTACTCTGGCGCAACTTGTTTGTTATGACTTCTAAACTGTTTATGTTGTTTCTTTTCGCCCATATCCTTGCGAACTCTGCTTTGTTTTCCCTTTGGTTCTTATTATCATCACCGAAGAAATGTTCCTTTAATATCTTATACCTCTTGCCTCCGTGATATAAGCCATAAATTGCATCATATACATCCTCATTCATCTTTCCCTGCTGGATCAGCTTTTCTACATCATATTCTAGTTCCCAGATACCTAATCTTTTAAGCGCCTGTTTTGCCTCCATGGGAACACGCTCACTAAACCCAATTATCCTTCCAGCTCTTCCATCGCCTGCTATTTTTGAGTCAATGTCTTCAGGACTTTCTACATTGTTTTCTTTCATCCACATCCTTGCGAACTTTCTTTTGTTCTCTTCAATTCTTTCTTCGCTTCCTTTCTGGAAGAAATGCTCTTTCAGTTCCCTGAAAGAGTTCAACCTGAAATTAATATGGTAAATTGCGTCGTATACCTCTTTGTCCATCTCATCCTGCTGGATCAGCTTATTGACGTCGTATTTTTGCTTGAGCAATCCAAGCTCTTCGAGTTTCTTTATGAGCTCGCTCTGAATGCCGACCGTGAACCCAAGTATTCTTGAAGCCTTAGCATCATCCTGCATCTCTCTTGTCAAATCATCAACTTTTTCCACATTTTTTCTTTTCAGCCATATCCTAGCGAAATCCTTCTGGTTTTTCTTTTGTCTTTTCTTGTCATCAGTCTTAAAGAAATGATTCTTCAGTCTGTCATATGCAGAGGTTGTGCCGCCAAAGTGGTATACTGCGTCAAACAGCTCTTCATTCACCCTATCCTGCTGGATTATTTTGTCGACATCGTATTTCTCTTTTAAAATGCCGAGATTTTCAAGGGCTGTTCTCATCTCTCCAGGAAAACCACTACTGAATTTCAATATTCTTGACACTCTTCCGTCGGTTGAAACATCTTTTGTTATGCCTTCCAGGCTGTCAATACCCTTCCTTCTGAGCCAGAGCCTTGCGAACTCCACTCTGTTCTCTTTATTTTTTTCCTTATCAGGTGATTCAAAGAAATGGCCCATAAGCTTTTGATACTGTTTGGTCTGGAAATGAAGATCATATAATGCGTTGTACAGCTTATCATTGACATTATTCTCTTCAATCAGCTTGTCAGCATCATATTCTAGCTCCATTAAACCAAGCTCTATCAGTGTTCTTATGAGGTCGCTGCTCACGCCAGTCTTGAACCCTAATATTCTTGCTACTCTGCCGTCAATCGCTATTTTTGAGTTAATATCCTCAGGTTTTTCAATCCCTTTTCTCCTCATCCAGATCCTTGCAAACTCTTTCTTGTTTTCATCTATACTCTCTTTGCTGCCTTTCTTGAAGTAATGTTCTTTCAGCTCAATGCTTTCTGTCGTGGTTCCCCTAAAATGATAAATTGCATCAAACACTTCCTCAGTGAATTTGTCTTGCCTTATCAGCTCATCCACATCATATTTGCCTGGCTTTAACAGCTTCTTGCAGAATTGTACAAGCTCTTTGCCGTGATCCATTGTTTTACCTGCAAGAATGTTGCCCAGTTTTGAAAACGATGGTATGGTATTTGTTGTTGCCTGTTCTCTCTCAGTTATTCCTGTTATGATCTGGAATATAAAAGACTCAAGATTGCGCTTGCGTATGTTCTCTGAAAGCATATCTTTTGGTTCTCTCTTATCAGGCAACTCCTTATACAACTCATCATGTGTCTTGTTCCTGGCATATTCCTCTATGGCTTCGACTATCTGCTCTCTTGTGAGGTGCTCAGAATTGTTGATTATGTCGACGAGGCTCATCTGCAATCCTCCAGGAATTCCTTTATGGCTTGCTCTACTAAGTGTGATTTGTTTTTGAACTGGCTGTCTCTTGCAGTATGTCTAATCCTTTTTACCAGTTCCTCGTCAATTGATATTGTGAATACTTGTTTCATCTTGGCATTTCTCTCACTATCTGCCTAAACACCTAGAACTCTTTTTTATGGGAAGATCAAAATGAAAAGATTATATGGATGTCTACATGCCTATCCAATCATAATCCCTTAATGCGCCGTCCCTGTCCAATTGGCAGAACAGTGTGTTGTCGTGGCCCAGCCTTATGACAGCGTTCTCGACAGCTATCTCAAGCTCTGCATTGTTCAGAGGGTAAAAGTTCTTTTTCTGGTTCTTTCTTTCGTTGGTGAGTATGACTGCATTGCGGGTGAATCTCTGGTATACGTCTACGAGAAGCCTTGAAGGCAATGGCATCGGCGACATCTGGAGAGGCACTGTGTTGTGATCTTTCCTGATAAAATAACCTATTGTGGCATAGAACCCTGCAATCGCGTGCGCATCCCAGTTAAAGACTTCTGCATCCTCACTGTCATCAGGGAGATTGTATTTCAGGTCCTTGAACATCGTGTCAAAGCAGGAATGCGTCGAGATAAGCCTGTTGGCGACAATGTACTTGTTGTCGTCATCCTTGACAGCGATGCCGTGTATCGCAAACGTGTAGCTCTCCTGCTTCGGTGTCCTTGAAGGCACCGTGACTATGACCGATCCTCCCTTCTTTGAAGTGCCTGCTGAATCTGCATACGGCTTGACTTCCATCGGCATGCCATGTCTCTGTGCATATGCGTAGATCTTTGCGCCTTCCAATACCTCTGTCAAAGGCACTTTCCTCTTCGTGTTCCTGCGTATAGCAGGCCTGAATGAATATGCGCAGAAAAAGCCTGGGCTCAGCTTGTCGTATACCTCTTGTCTCAGATGGTTGGGGGCCAGGTTGTGATCCTTCATCCTTGCAAGGGCCTCTGCCCTGTTCCTTAACCTCGGGAACATGACCTCAGGGCCGTGTTTCATGAACATCCTGCTGGCTTCAGTCCTTGACATGCGTTTCCTGCTGTTTCTTTTATAGAATGACATCTCAGGGATGACCTGCCTGTCTATGAGGAGGTATTGGGTCTCTGGATCTATCTCCAGTATCCTCTCTACAAGGTTTGTCCTGGCAACTACTTGCTTTTTGCCTTTCATTATCTGCTTTGCAGACGGCCTCTTGAAGATGTCTTTCTTGCTTGTCATGGTATCACTTGTAATAATTACGCATTATTTGTATATGTTTATATGTGGTGATAATGGTTACCACAAATAGCCCCTTTGGATTTATAGTGTATATTATTAGGCATATATAAAGCTTTTGTTTTGTTAGTACTTGTGAGGGGTGGCTTTTCAGACGCTGTACTGCTTGTTTTCAATGGTTTGTCGCTTAGTGGTGGTGACAAATAGAAAGGTTTATATAGAAGTTGTTATTTTACTATTCCTAAGTTATAACTTTTAATTGTTGGGGTTACATTGGAACTCACAATAACCAAGAAGATAGCCAAACAAGGGAAGAATCTGGTACTGATCATACCGAAGAACCTTCATGATTTCTTGAACAGGGGAGACCTTGTCAAAGTGAAAATAACACAATTACAGACAGACCTACGTACGGAGGCAGAAAATGAGCAAACTAACATATGATGAACTGAAATTACCCTTCTATACAAACAGCAGCGTGGCAGTCAGGCTGCCGGCAAAGGTCGGCGGGAAGATGAAGACCATAGAGCTGACAGTCTGCGATGTCGTCTATGCTGCAGAGCTTGCAGGGCTGAACATGATGTTCGTGTCAGACACTGGAAGGGGAAAGACACAGCTTGTGTCAGACATCGCATGGCACCATTTCAACGGTGACAGCCAAGGCGGAGGCGCCAACTGGGCAGACGGCAGGCCAGGATTCGAGATCGAGGACCTGTTCGTAAGGCAGAGGGTAGACCTCGGCTCAGGAGAGTATGACAGTGACAAGGCAAGGCAGCTGAAGATCGAGAGGACGCAGAGGCCGTTCTTTGTAGTTGATGAGCTGAACAGGGCTCCGAAGCCAAAGCAGAACGAGTTCTTTGACCTTGCAGACGGAAAGTTCACATTCAATGGTATCCGGTACAAGCTCGGAAGAGCAGGATATTCTGTTTTCGTAGCTACAGCAAACCTCAACCGGCTCAATGGAGACTTCGAGGGAATATACGAGCTGGACAGGGCATTGATGGGAAGGGCGCACCTGACATTCGACCTAGACAACAAGGACTTCAGGCCTACATATGAAGACAAGATCGTTATTGCAGAGAGGAAAGCCAACCCTAAGGTGGACATAGCAGAGCCTAAGGATATCAGCGGCAAGATACTTATTGCGAATAAGGAGATAGTGACTCAAGCGACAAAGCTCGATCCGTACATGATGCTGTTTGACTATCTCATAGATTCAGGTCTTGACTATTGCGCAAAGGATTCCTATAAAGAGAAAGGACCTGCATGGCCTATGAACTGTGCAGAGTGCACAGAGACCGGCAGAGACCTCTGCTCGCTGATCAAGGCATCGTCTGAGAGGACAGTGCCTGCAGTGAAATCGCTTGCATATGCTTTCTCTTACATCGCCAAGCTGAAAGAAGGCAAGGAAGTGGAGATAGATCCTCTGGAAGCTGCATTGCAGGCATTCAGGTTCACGACATACCACGGAAACCTGAACGACATTGTCGCGAATGAGCAGTACCAGGCAAGGAAGCAGATCATGATGGATGAGACAGTTGTCAAGCTCGGCGAAGCTGTCAAGAAGGTGAAGGGATACTTCCCTGTAATGTTTGACGAAGGAAAGCCTGTACTTCTCAAGTACACAAACCCAGGCACTGGAAAGGAAGAGACCATAGTCAAGGATGACGACACAGTCAAGGCGCTCAGGGACAAGAACATAGCATACACAGAGACAGACCTCAAACAAGAGCTTAAGGATGAGGGCATAGGAGCAGAATGGGTAGACACATATGTCGATAACATGGACAGGATGAGGACATGATGCTTACGCTGAAACCTTTTGACGACGGAAATGGAAATTATGTGCCTAAAGATAAGGCTTTAGAGGCACTTGCGAAGTGTAAACGTCCTAAAAGAGTTGAGAAGAAGGCGGATGCTCCTGTGCTTGAGGAAAGGGTTCAGGAGAGTGAGGAGGTTGAGAATCAGTCTCAAGACCTGCGCATAGAGGAAAAAGATCACTGCTTCAAGCTTCACAATGTCAGGCATGAAGATGGACTGTATAACATCTTATGGGCAAAGGAACTGCTGTGCAATGGAAAGAAGTACAGGCAGGG